>NZ_JCBATA010000069.1:0-43226 GCF_059816245.1 Frankia sp. RB5 | reverse complement strand
GGCCAGGCGGGCGCGGCCGGCGGGTCCGACCCCGCCGCGCCGCCCGGTGCCGGCGGCCGGGGCGCGGCGGTCGCGGGGGGCCTGGTCGTCGAGGAGGACCGGGCCGAGCTGCGCTACGA
This sequence comes from Frankia sp. RB5, assembly GCF_059816245.1. Lineage (NCBI taxonomy): Bacteria > Bacillati > Actinomycetota > Actinomycetes > Frankiales > Frankiaceae > Frankia > Frankia sp. RB5. Next base: position 43,107 of record NZ_JCBATA010000069.1, on the reverse strand, counting down.
CGACGGGATGTACGTCGCGCACCAGCGGCGGCTGGTGCTGAACACCGGCGTCGAGCCGGTGACCCGTTACCTCATGCGAATCTCGGTCGACCGGTTCCCCGGCGACCAGGAACGCGCTGCCCGGCTCTACCGCCGCGATCCGCTGAGCTGGGACGAACTGCAGCTCAGCGCGCGCTGCGGCGACGAGCAGATGGCCTGCCAGGTGAAGACCGACTGGGACGCCCTCAAGGAGGTCTGGCTGCTGTTCGAGAACAGCCGCGGCCGATTCCCGCTCTATCCGGGCGAGTCGACCTGGATCGAATACAGCTACCGGGTGCGGGAGGAGAAGTGGGGCCCCTGGTTCCAGCGTGCGGTCCGCGTGCCGACCACCTTTCTCTCCGTGGTGCTGGACTTTCCCGCCGACGTCGACCCGGTGGTGTGGGGTATGGAGACGTCGATGACCGCGGACGCCTTCCCCTTCCGCACCGCGATCGCCCGGACCGACACCGACGACCGGCGGATCTTCACCTGGTCGACGAACAATCCGCCGCTGCACGCCCGTTATCGCCTTGAATGGAACTTCCGGGCCGCGGCGGCCGCCCGGGCCGGCGCCGCCGGTGAACCGGCCGGCGCGGGCGCGGCGGCGACCCCGGCTCCCCGGCCCAGCGAGCAGATGGCCGCCACCGGCATCGTCCAGGCCGGCGAGTCGATCCTGCGCCAGCCGGCGAGGTTCTTCGAGCTGCCGGGCGAGGCCGAGGACGCCCGCCGGGTCGTCGCCGAACTGTCGTCGGCGATGGAACGCGTCTCCGCGCTGCACACCTTCGGGAAGGGGATGGGCATCGCCGCCCCCCAGATCGGGATCAACCGGGCGGCCGCCATCGTGCGGTCCGCCGACGAAGACACGATCACCCTGCTCAACCCGCGGGTCATCGAGTCCTCGCCGGAGACCGACCAGCAGTACGAGGGTTGCCTGAGCTTCTTCGACGTCCGCGGCCTGGTCCCACGCCCGCTGGAGCTGCACGTCGAGCACACCGACATCTCCGGGCGCCAGCACATCACGGTCTACCGCCAGGGCCTCGCCCGGCTGGTGGCCCACGAGATCGATCACCTCTTCGGGCAGCTGTACACCGATCGGATGCGGCCCGGCACCGCGCCCATCCCGGTGGAGCAGTACCGCGGGACCGGCTCGGCCTGGACCTACAGCCCCTGAGAACGGCTCGCGGGGCGCCGCGGCGGCGGCCCCGCCTGCCGGGGCGCCCCGCGTCTCCCGATGTCCTCCGACTGGTCCTCGCAGCCGCCCGACCGGTGACGCTGCGCCCACCTCGCCGGCCGTCCGGAAGAACGGACACATCCCGCTAGTCCGGTTTCCGTCCACCGTGTCGTATAGTTCGGTCTCGCCGGAGAACTGTTTTTCCACGGCCGCGACAGCCACGGTTCACCGCGGCCGCGCCAATGCCACCGGCGATGGTCAAAAAGCACCACGCCGCCACGCCGGGAAAGGGATCTGCCACGGTCCGCGTTATTCTTTCGACTGCGCGCCGGAGCCGTCACAAAAAAGGTATTCCATCGACCTGGAACGACATCTACAATCGAGCGCGTGGGCGCGCGCGAAACCTCGATAACAAGGTCATGAAAAGAAGTTAGACAGCACTGTGTCCATCTTCACTTTCCCTTGCCTTACCGGCGTCACGCTCGGCTATGTTCGTCGCCATGCCGTCAACTGATGGCAGACGTCGGGTGGCACGCCGAATCCTGCCCCCACCCGATGAGAACCAAACCTGTGGCAGGAACGGGGGAACCAATTCCGGGCGTCGAACGCAGGCGTCCTAGGGGTGAAGCCACCAGCGGTGGCCGGGCATTCCCAGCCCGAACCCGACAGCTCACCTCGCAGGCGTGGGGAAGGGCACTACTACATGTCCAACGCTCGTACGCTCGGTCGGGGCCTCAACCGGATCAAGCTCAGCACCCGGGCCGCAGTTCTCGCCACCACTCTCGCTGCCTCCGTGGGCGGCGGCCTCGCGCTGTCCCAGCCGGCCAGCGCGGCCCCGAACGCCGACCACTTCCTGCGCGCCGTCGTTCCCTGTGAGTCCGGCGGCAACCCCCGCGCGGTCAACTCCATCGGCGCCGGCGGACTGTTCCAGTTCCTGCCAAGCACCTGGCACGGTCTCGGTGGCAAGGGCCTGCCGCAGAACGCCAGCGTCGCGGAGCAGTGGCAGATGGCGCGCAAGCTGTACGCACAGGCGGGCACCAGCCCGTGGTACGCGTCGAAGCCCTGCTGGGGTCACCGGATCTGAGGCCCCGAATCACCGCGCCGACATCCGCACTCGGCCGGTTCTGATCCGCACATGATCAATCGGATCGTGCTCGACAGATCGTGAGCCGACCGGCGCGAGGCGACGCGACCCAGCGCGCGGCTCCGGAAGCCCCGTCTCTCCCTCCCGGGAGGCGGGGCTTCCGCTCGTTGCAGCCCGGCACGCCTTTCGCTGGCGTCAGGCCGAGGCGGCGCGCAGCGGGCGCGGTTCGGTCGGCCAGCGCAGCTCCACGCAGAGCTGCCCGTCCTCGACATCGACGATCATGTCGATGTCCCGCCCCGCCGGGGCCGGCGGGAGCCGCCCACCAGGCCAGGGACAGGACAGGAAGAGACTGGCCGCGTCCGCGTCCGCGTTCACCGTGAGCAGCACCCGGCGGCTCGTCATCGCCCACAGCGCGTGGTGCAGCTGCTCGACGAACTCACCGCGCACCGGAGCCGGCAGCTCGTCCAGCCCACCGAGGATCTGGCTCGACACGAGCGTGCCACGCCGCTCGGCCGCGTCGATGACCTCGCCGATCGCCCCGTGCACGGCGACGTCGTCGTACAGCAGCCGCCGGATGGCCACAGCTCGGCGGCCGCAGTCCGTCCGCACCGCCTGCGCGCGCGGGTCAAGCCGGCCCGCGGCCACCTCGGCGAGCAGCGGCACGACGTCGCGCTCAACCGAGTCGAGCAGCCCCCGCCGCCGCCGGCGGGCCTGGTCGAGCAGCCGCGCGCGCCGGGCCAGCTCCTGCCCGGACCGACCCGCCCAGGTCCTGGCCTCGACCGTGTTCGACACCAGCGATCGCAGCACGACCAGGCAGCTCTGCATGAGCCACAGGTAGTAGAGCGCCATCAGCAGGTGGGACAGGGCGAGCGGATCCCCCGGGGCGACGGCCAGCGTCGAGATGATCATGATCGCGGTGACGAGGATGGTCGGCGCCGCCCAGCACCACGCCACGCAGGACACCGTCACCAGCATCATCAGCGGCGCGATCGCGGCCATCGGCCAGACCATCACCTGTCCCCCGCGGCCGCCGGCGTTCCACGCGCCGGCCATCGCGATCATCGCGCAGACGGCGACCACGGCGGCCACCTGGCCTCGCGCCAGCGGCGCCGAGCGCAGCCGCCGGCCCGCCAGGGCGACCGCCGCCAGCGGCAGGAGGAACAGCGCGACCGCGAGCGGCGCCGACCGCACGTACGGCCACACCCGGGCCGCCGGCGCCGCCAGCAGGAGCAGCCACAGCCCGGCCGTGCGGCAGGTGAGCCGGCGCAGCTGCGCGGTGTAGGCAAGCCGCCGCCCACCGGCGCCGGCCGCAGCCTCCACGCCGTTGTCGGCGCCGGCCGCTGTGTTCCCGCTCGTGTCTGGGCCGTCCCCACCGTCTGTGCCGTCTGTGCCGTCTGTGCCGGCGGGGCCATCCCCGTCGTCCGCGGGACCCGCGGCGATCTCGACCGCGACGAGCGACCGCAGCCGCTCCACGGAGATCACGGCGTCGCCGTCGGGGACGGCGCCGACGGCCGTGTCCTGCTCGCCCAGCAGCCCGCGCAGCGCGGCCGCTCCGTCGGCGCAGCGGCGGCGGGCGAGCTCCTCATCCTCGCCGCCGCCCCAGGCGATGCCGGTGAGGGTGTTGAGCACCGCGTTGTGGATCACCAGCTCCCGGTCCCGGCGGGCCCGCAGCAGCCGGCGCAGGTCGATCTCGACCGCCCGCGACTCGGCCACTGCGACGAGCTCGCGCTCCACGCTCTCGGCGAGCGCGCGCAGTTGGGTCAGCAGGTAGCGGGCCAACAGCGAGATCGTCACGATGATCACCGCCGACGCCGGGGACGGCGCGCCGGCCAGGGCCGTTTCGCCGGCCGCCACGCCCCCCGTCAGCGCCACGACCGCGAGGTAGCGACGCGGGGAGTAGCACCAGGCGGCCACCACCATCGCGTGCGACGAGGCGATCAGCACCCAGGACGCCGGGTCGCCGACGAGGTCGGGCGGCAACCACCAGCGCACCCCGGCGAGCAGGAACACCGCGACGACCACGCACGCGCCGGCGAGCGCCCGCCCCACGCCGCGGCGCAGCGCGACGACGATGAAGATCACCGACCAGGCGGCGGTCGCCGAGGCCGCGGCCAGAGCGACGGGATGACCGGCGTACCAGCCCCGCCAGAGCAGCACCAGTGCGACGTTCACGATCAGCGCGCACGCCCGCAGACCGGCGAACATCACCGCCACGGCCCGGCGCAGCGCGGTGGTGGGCAGCGCGGTGGTGGGCAGCGCGGCCGGCCCAGGGCCACCGACGGCCGTGAGCAGCCGCGGCAGCGCACGCGGCCGCGACGCGCCCATCCCCGGCCGCAGCCGCGGCAGCACGCGCAGCCACGCTGCCGGTCGCCACTCGCCTTGCACGTCGACCGTTACCCCCGCGACAGCCCGACGCTCGTCAGTCCGATGAGGCTACAGGGCGGTCGGACCGGGCCCGGTGGCTGCGCGGCACATGGTTCGGCTGCGTGACGGCCACGGCCCGGTTCGGGTCAGGTCTCGCGGCGGCGGCGCGCGATCTCCGCGAGCGCCACCCCGGCGGCGACCCCGGCGTTGAGCGACTCGACGTCCTCGGCCATCGGGATCCGCACCGTCACGTCGCAGCGCTCCTCGACCAGCCGCGACAACCCGCGGCCCTCCGAGCCGACCACCAGCACGAGGGGGTCGGTGGCCATCGCCAGCTCATCGATGCTGAGCCGCGCGTCCGCCGCCAGCCCGACCACGAACAGGCCGGTGCCGGCGTAGGCGGTGAGGGTACGGGCGAGGTTCGTCGCGCGCGCCACGGGCAGCCGCGCGGCGGCCCCGGCGGAGGTCTTCCACGCGGCGGCCGTCATACCGGCCGCCCGCCGCTCGGGCACCACCACGCCGTGCGCCCCGAACGCGGCCGCGCTGCGCACGACGGCGCCGAGGTTGCGCGGGTCGGTCACGCCGTCAAGCGCGACCAGCAGGCCCGCGGCGCCGGCGGGCACCCGCGCGGGCAGATCGTCCGGGTGCGCGTAGCGGAACGGCGGCACAGAGAGGGCGAGGCCCTGGTGCGGCGCGGTGCCGCACATGCGGTCGAGATCCGGCCGGCCCACGTCGACGACCGCGATGCCCGCGCGCGCGGCGAGCCGCCGGGCGTCCTCGAGCCGCTCGTCGAAGTCCAGGCCCGCGGCGACGAACAGCGTCGACGCCGGGACGCCGGCCCGCAGCGCCTCGACGACGGGGTTGCGCCCGACGACGAGCTCGTCCGCCTCGACCCGCCGCGACCGCGCGCCGGCGGGGGCCCCACCCGCGCCGCGGGAGGGCGCACCGCCCCCGCGCGCCTCGGCGCTGGAACCGGCCCCGGCCCGGTCCCGGGCACTGTCACCCCGCCGGGGCGCGTCGGGCCGCCCGCGCTCGGCGGGGCGGCCCGGTGCGGCCCCGGCCTGCGCGGCCCTGGCCTGCGCGGCCGCCCGACGCTGCGCCGGATGGCCGGGCCGCAGCTGCGCCGGCGGGGTCGCCCCGCGACCCTCCAGCGCCTTGCGCCCCTGCCCACCGCTTCCGGCGGCGGCCCCCTTGCGATGCGAACCCGACTTGCCGGCCCGGCCGCCCTGGCCACCGCGGGCGATGCCGCCGCCGCCCCGGCGCGCGGCGCCGGCCATCAGTACCACCGACTTGCGGGCGCGCTGGAAACGACCATGCGACCACGGTATACGGCCAATCTCACCGACCGGGCCCGCGCGCGGCGCCCGGCCCCCACCCGGCCAGGGGCCCCTGGCTGGCAGCGCGGGCCGGCCGGACCCTGCAACCTGCCCCGACATGGTCGTTCACGGGACCGCCGCGCCCTATTCTGAGGCGGCGGTCCTCCGCCGGCGGCCTGAGTGGTCCCGGTTGCCCTCGGCCGTGTCAGGAGGGTCCGGTGCGTGTCGTCGCCCGCTCGTGGTCGCACGGTGACCAGCGGTGTGCCCGATGGCAGATCACGGCCATCGTCCGGCCGATCCCACCTGCCCCGGCGAGGGCATGGCCGGTCCCATCGTCGACACTCGACCCTTACGCTCTCCTAAGCCTGCGCACCGACGAAGGAGGAAACGCCGGACCGTGGCCCACCGGTGGCGATCTCGGTCATCGACGCGGCCCCGGGGAAACTGGGAGAATACATCCCCATGAATCCGTGATGACCATTCCGACCGTTGCGACCGACCGGGCCCGCACGACCGGCCGACGAGTTCCGACGACCGCACCAGCAGGGGCAGGAGGCACCCAGCACATGGCTCTGCGCACACCGCCCGCACGCGAGCGTTCCCTCCCGGCGGCGTGACCCGTGGACCTCAATCCGCACGACGACGCGCCCACCGTGGCCTACCAGCTCACCGGCAGCGGTCCCTTCGAACCGGACGACGATCTCGGCCGCTGCCCGGTCTGCGCGGCGCCCGTCTACGCCGACGACCGCTACTGCGAGGTCTGCGGCCACGCCCTGCAGGGCCCGGACCCGGCGCGCGGTGACGACGACCACAGCGAGGTGGACCTCGGCGAGCTGGCCGGTGTGTGTGACCGGGGCGTGCGCCACACGACGAACGAGGACGCGATGGGCCTCGCCGTCGTCTACGGCACCCTCATCGCGGTGGTCTGCGACGGCGTCTCCACCACCCCCGGCTCCGGCCAGGCGTCGGCCGCGGCGGCCGCCACCGCGATGGCCGTGCTGGCCGACGCGGTGCGCGCGCACGGCCCCGGCCGCACCGTCCATCACGACGGGCGCGCGCCGCGCGGCGGCAGCCGGGCCGAGGAGATGCTCGACATCCTGGAGCCGGAGTACGACGACTACGACGAGCCGCGCACGGCACCCCGCGCGATCGTCGGCGGCTTCTCCCCGGAGGACGCCGAGGCCGCGCTGCACGCCGCCGTCGACGCGGCCCAGTCCACGATCGCCCAGCTCAGCGCGGCCGAGGGGCGGATGGCCCCGTCGTGCACCTTCGCCGCGGCCATCGTCACCCCGCCGACGCCGGACGGCCCGGGCATGGTCACCGTCGGCTGGGTCGGCGACAGCCGCGTCTACCTGCTCGGGCCGCGTTGGTGCGAGCGGCTGACCTCGGACGACACCTGGGCCGCGGAGGCCGCGCGGGCGGGCCTCATCCCGGCCAACGAGGCGGAGACGCACCGGCGGGCGCACACACTGACCCGCTGGCTCGGCGGAGATGTCGAGGACGTCGCCCCGCACACCGAGATCTTCCCCATCGAGACCCCGGCGACCGTCATCGTCTGCTCGGACGGGCTGTGGAACTACGCCTCCCGGCCGGACGTCATGGCCTCCCTGGTCAACCAGTTGCCGGCGCACTGCTCCGCGATCGAGGTCGCCCGCCACCTGGTCGACTTCGCCATCGACGCCGGCGGCCACGACAACATCACCGTGGTCGCGGCCAGAGTGGACACCTGATGCGCTCCCCTGGCACCCGTCCGCCGCGCCGGGCCCCGGGCGTCGCCACGCCGGACCGCCCGCGGCGCGCGCCCGAGGCGCGTCCGGCCGACGCCGGGGCCACTGCGACACTGGTGCCGGGACGTGCGGTGCGAGCCCGCCCGAAACCGGGCAACGCGGACCCCCACCACCTCCTACGGAAGGCGGTTCACATCCACGATGGCACAACAGGTACGGTTCGGTTGAAGACGAACGTCAAGCAGATCGAGAAGACGATCCTTGACTCGGTCGACGACGACCGTCCGGGTGAACCGGTGATCAGGTGAGGGGACGTCGCCCTGCGGGGCACCTGTCTCACGACCCGACAACTGCGATCGGTGCGGAATTGGGATCATGACTGGTCAGGAGAGGTACGAATACCGTCCGGACGACGGCGGTCGGTCTCCCTACGGAACGGACGAGCCCGGCGGTCAGCGCCGGCGCGGGCCGGCACAGCCGGACGGTCCGGACGCGGGGGGCGGGGGCTACGACCCGCTCGGCATCCGGCGGTCGCCAGCCGACCTGGCCGGGGTCTCGGACCCGCCGCGCGGCGGCGACCCCTACGGCGGGTACGACCGCGACGACTACGCCGACCAGCCCCGTGGCGGGCGCGGCTACCAGGCGGACGGGTACGACGCGCCCGCTGGCTACGACCGTGATCCGTACGCCCGGCGACGCGACGACCGGCCGGGCCCGGACGAGCGGGCCGACCGCGGGCGTGATCCCTACGCCCGAGACTGGCCGGCGGACGACCGCGGCGGCTACCCGCCGCCCGGCCGGGACGCGCGTGATGACCGCGCGCCCGCCGGTTACCCCGACGGCGGCGGCCGCGACCCCTACGGCCGCGAGCCGGACGACCGGGACGGCCGCGGCGGCTACCCGACGGCCCGTGATGACCGCGCGCCCGCCGGCTATCCCGACGGCGGCGGCCGCGACCCCTACGGCCGCGAGCCGGACGACCGGGACGGCCGCGGCGGCTACCCGCCGCCGGCGCGCGAGGCCCGTGGCGACGACCGCGGCGGCTACGCCGAGCCCGACCGCGGCGGGTACCCGCCGGCTCGGGACGGCCGCGGCTACGGCGACGAGCTCGACCGGGAGCCGGACGCCCGCCGGGCCCGACGCGACGAGGGCGGCTACGGCTACCAGGCCGACCCGTTGGGCCTCGACCCGAGCGTGGCGCCGGAGCGGGGCTTCCAGGGGCGCGGTGGCGACCCTCGGCACACCACCGACCCGCGCTACGCCCGCCAGGGCGGTGACCCCCGCCTGGACGAGGCGGACCTCGACGACCCGCGCCGCGGCGACCCCCGGGCGGCCGCTCGGCGCGATCCCCGCGACCCCGCCGACGACCCGCGCGGCGCCGGTGGCTGGGACCGGGAACCCGACCGGGCCCCGGCCGGTGCCTCGGTCTGGGAGGCGATCGTCGAGGCCGAGCGGGAGTACTACGACAGCGGTGACGACCACCGCGTGCCGTTCCCGACCTTCTACCCGCGCCGGGTGTTCGCGTTGACCGGGCCGAAGATGCTGATCGGCCGGCGTAGCGAGTCCCGCGGCATCCACCCGGACATCGACCTGTCCGGCGCGCCGGAGGATCCGGGCATCTCCCGCAGCCACGCGATGTTCGAGCAGCTCCCCGACGGCGGGTACGCCGTGCGCGACCCCGGCTCGACCAACGGCACCCGGCTCAACGACGAGCCCGACCCGATCGAGCCCGGTCAGCCCGTCCCGCTGCGGGACGGGGACCGCGTCTACCTGGGCGCCTGGACCCGTATCACGCTGCGCGCCCGCTAGCGGCCCGATCGGCGGCACCGGCCCGTACGTCACGCGGGCCGGTGCCGTCGATCATCGCTGCCCACCTGGGCGGGCCCTGGACCCGGGTACCCCGGACGGGTGCCCAGCCGCTAGGCCAGGTGCCAGCGCTGGCCCTCGGACGTGTCCTCGACGACCAGCCCGGCGGCCGCCAGCCGCGAGCGGATCGCGTCGGCCTCGGTGTAGTCGTGCCTCGACCGGGCCGCCGACCGCAGGTCCAGCACGATCTGCATCACCCCGTCGAGCGCCGAGCGCAGCTCGGCGCCCGCGGACGGCCACTGCTCGTGCGGATCGAGGCCGAAGACGGCCAGCATCCGCCGGGTCACCTCCGCCCAGCCGGCGAGCGCCCGGCTGTGCGCCTTCGACAGCACCTGGTTGCCCTGGCCGACCGCGCCGAAGATGGCGGCGAGCGCCCGGCCCACGGCGAGATCGTCGTCCAGCGCGGCGGCGAAGTCCGCCCACACCCGCGCGGGCGTGGGCGCCTCGGCGCCGCCCGCACCGTGGGATCGGCCCGCGCCGGCGTCGGGCGGGCCGTCGTCGGCGGCCAGCGCCGCGGCCTCACCCGGGCCGCCAAGGATGTCCAGCGCGTTGCGGACGAACGTCTCCACCCGGTCGTGCGCCGCGGTGGACTCGGCGAGCGCCTCCGGGCTGTACTCCAGCGTCGACCGGTAGTGCGCCGAGAGCAGGTGGTAGCGCAGCACCTGCGGCCGGACCGCCTCGAGGGCGTCGGCGACGAGCACCGAGTTCCCGAGCGACTTGGACATCTTCGTCCCGCCGGTGGTCAGCAGGCCGACGTGCATCCAGTAGCGGGCCATCTCGCCCGTGCCCGCCCCGCCGTCCGCGGCGCAGACCGTCTGGGCGCGCTCGTTCTCGTGGTGCGGGAAGACGAGGTCGAGCCCGCCGCCGTGGATGTCGAACGACGGCCCCAGGTACTTGCCGGCCATCGCGGAGCACTCCAGGTGCCAGCCGGGGCGGCCGTCCCCCCAGGGCGAGGTCCACGACGGCTCGCCGGGCCGGGCCGCCTTCCACAGCGCGAAGTCGCGCGGATCACGCTTGCCCGGCTCGGTCTCCGCCGAGGGGAGCATCGCGTCGGGCCGCTGGTGTGACAGGGCGCCGTAATCGGCGAACCGGCCGACCCGGAACCACACCGAGCCACCGCCCGGATAGGCGTAGCCGCCGTCGACGAGCGCGCCGATGAGGGCGATCATCTCCGGGATGTGGCCGGTGGCCCGCGGCTGGATGGAGGGCGGCAGGATACCGACCGTCCGGTACGCGTCGTCGAAGGCCCTGGTCTGCCGGGTCGCGAGCTCCCAGACGGAGGTGCCGTCCCGGTCCGCGTTGACAATGATCCTGTCGTCGATGTCGGTCACGTTCTGGACCAGCGTGACGTCGAGGCCGCCGTGGGTCAGCCACCGGCGCAGCAGGTCGAACGGCAGCGCCGTGCGCAGGTGGCCGACGTGCGGCGCCGACTGCACGGTGGGCCCACACACATAGACGCCCACGTGACCGGGGCGCTGCGGCTCAAATGGCCGCACACGCCGCCTGCGCGTGTCGTAGAGGTGGAGTCCCATCTGTCAAGAGTACGGCGCGGACCGCGGCCGCGGGCAGCCAGGCGGGGTCAGCCGACGGTCAGTACGCGGTCGGCGACCACCCGGATGACGACCCGGACCTCCTCCGGATCGTCCCACCGGTAGATGTCGCCGGTGTACTTCAGCGACAGCCGGTCGATCAGCTCTCGACCACCCTGTTCCGTGAGCGTGGCGGTGCCCCGCACCTCCACGTAGGCATAGGGATCGTTCTGGTCGAAGAACATCAGACCGACCCGCGGATCGCGGGCTATGTCCCGCTCCTTGGCCCGCCCGCGCACCGTGGACAGCAGCAGATCGTCGTTGTCACGGTCCACCCAGAGCACGGTCATCCGCGGCGAGCCGTCCGCCTGCACGGTCGCCAGCACCACGTATGTCCGGGCATCAGCGAGGGCCCGCACCGTCTCGGGAAGGCGGTCAGCCATCAGACTCCTCGGGCAGCGGCCAGTGTCGGAGAGCCTTTCACTCCGCTGCGGCACGCTACCGGCCGATGCCCGATCGGCATACGCAGACGGGCGAACTGCCCGCTCAGGCGCGCACGACGAGGGCCGTGGCGATCGCCGCCAGCCCCTCACCGCGACCGGTCAGGCCCAGCCCGTCGGTGGTCGTCGCCGACAGGCTCACCGCCGCGCCCAGCGCCGCCGCCATCGCCTCCTGGGCCTGTTCGCGGCGGGCGGCCATCCGCGGCCGGTTGCCGACCACCTGGACGGCCACGTTGCCGATCACCCAGCCGGCGGCGCCGAGCAGCCGGGCCGTCTCGGCGAGCAGGACCGCACCGGACGCACCGGCGTATTCGGGCCGGTCGGTGCCGAAGACCTTGCCGAGATCACCGAGGCAGGACGCGGTCAGCAGAGCGTCGCAGGACGCGTGCGCGGCCACGTCGCCGTCGGAGTGCCCGGCGAGCCCGGTCTCGCCCGGCCATTCGAGGCAGGCCACCCAGCAGGGGCGACCGGCCTCGAAGGGGTGCACGTCGACCCCGACGCCGACCCGGGGCAGCAGCGTCGTGGTCACCGAGGCGGAGGCGGGCGGTCGGGTCGGTGAGCTCACCCGGACCTCCGTGCGTCCATGCCCGCGTTGCTTCCACAGGCGTCCGCCCCGGCGCGGGCGTCGCTCGCCGACGGGCGAACCAGCAACGCCTCGGCGAGTACCAGATCGAGCGGTCGGGTCACCTTGAACGCCTCCTGCGCGCCGGGAACGGTGGTGACGGGGACGCCCAGCGCCTCCACCAGGCCGGCGTCGTCGGTCACCGGGACGTCCTGCAGGGCGTAGGCGGCGGCGAGCACGTCCCGGCGGAACCCCTGCGGGGTCTGCACGGCGCGCAGGCCGTCCCGGGGTGGGGTACGGATCACTCGGCCGTCCGGGCCGACCTCCTTGACCGTGTCGCCGAGCCCGAGCACCGGGATCACCGCCGGATGGCCCGCGATGACCGCCGCGGCGACCGCGTCGACGAGCGCCGGCGGGATCAGCGGGCGGGCCGCGTCGTGGACGAGGACGACCGAGACGTCGTCGTCGACCGCGCCGAGCGCGCGGCGGACCGAGTCGACCCGCTCCGCGCCGCCGGCGATCACCCGCACGTCCGGGCCGAGCAGCTGGGCCACGACTTCGACGAGGGTGGGCGGCGCCGCCACGACGATCTGCGTCACGGACTCGGAGCGCCGAAGCGCCTCGACCGATCGCACCAGCATCGGCCGGCCACCGAGGGCGCGCAGCGCCTTGGGGGTGCCGCCACCCAGACGTTCGCCGCGGCCGGCCGCCGGCACGATCGCCGCGACCCGAGGGCCCACCGCCCGCGGCTGGGGACCTTCGCCCATCACCAGACCTCCCGTGTGCCATCCACCACGAGAGCATGGCCTATGTGCTCGACCGGGCGCGAGCCGGCCGACCCGGGCCCGCACGGGCGGGTGGGCACGGTACGGCGGGACGGGCCCGGGCTCCCCCGCGCCGCCCGAACCGCACTGCCGCCGAACCACTCGGGCCCAGAGCCGGTCTGGACGCCGCTGCGTCCGCGCCGGCCCCGCCGGGAAATCCAATTCCGGAGTATCTCGCCGGTCGGTCAGATCGCCCGACGAGGGATCTGTCGGGAGCTCTGCTCGCGGGAGATCCGCGGTCAGCCGGCGAGAACCTCGTCAAGCATCGCCTCGGCCTTGTCCTCGTTGGTGCCCTCCGCGAGCGCGAGCTCACTGACGAGAATTTGCCGGGCCTTGCTCAACATCCGCTTCTCGCCCGCGGAAAGGCCCCGCTCACGATCACGACGCCACAGGTCCCGAACGACCTCTGCGACCTTGTTCACGTCACCCGACGCGAGCTTCTCGAGATTCGCCTTGTAACGCCGGGACCAGTTTGTGGGCTCCTCGGTGTGCGGTGCCCGGAGCACCTCGAACACCCGTTCCAGCCCGTCCTGCCCGACGACGTCGCGCACCCCGACCATGCCGACGTTGTCGGCCGGAACCCGGACAGTCAGATCGCCCTGAGCGACCTTCAGTACGAGATAGAGTCTTTCCTCGCCCTTGATGACCCGAGTTTCAATCGCGTCAATCAGAGCAGCACCATGATGCGGGTAAACAACGGTCTCGCCGACTTGGAACGCCATGTGTCACGTGCCCCTTCCGCCTCTACCAGCGTAACACGCACGCATCGCCGCAGGTCAGACGCGCGCTGCAAGGGCAACGCCCGCAACGCCATGGTGACGGGCCCGACAGCGTCTTCCGTCGGCCGTTCGCCGCCGGGGGGCAGGGCCCGACCCGCATCCACGCGCGGCGCACCACATCGCCGCGCAACCACACCGAACAGCCCTACCAGGTAAAACGGACGACCGGCGGACATGTTGTTGGCCGAACGTTGAGCGCGAAGGGCGTGGCAAACGTAGCGCGCCCGCTCGCCGCCCGCCCGCCGACACGGCGGCCACGTCGCGCGCACGCCGGGCCACGCCCGCCGCGCCGAGCCCCGTCCGGCCCCGTCCGGGGCGTGACTCTGCCCACGTCGCCGACCTGCCCGTCCCGGCCCCCAGCGGGCTCGTCCTCGCCGGTGGCGCCGCTCGGGCGGGGGTCAGGCGCCGCACGGGCACCGCGCCCCGCACCCGCGGGCCCGCCCGCACGGGCCGGGACGACCCCCGCGGGCTCCGCACGTGGCAGTCCCGGATGGCTAGTGTTAGCCCCGCGCGGCGACTCCCACCGACAGTGTGCTGTCCCACCTGGCATCGGCGGCGGGCCGATCCGCGCACCCGGGGGTGACCCGGCAGGCCGGTCGGGACCGACCGCCGGCGCCGGAGCTCCGCCGGGTCGGCCGTCCCCCGCGGCGGCCGTCGACCAGCACCGGCGCCGCCATGCGCCGGTCTTGTGCAGGAGGAGCCACCGAGCTGTGAGCCGCCGTCCGGGTGCCCGTTTCCCGTCAGTCATCACCTCCGCCGGCGTCGCGGCCGAGCCCGCGGCCGCCCGCGACGACGCCGCCAGGCGCGGCGGGTTCCGGCGGCGGATGGCCTCCCGCCGGGTCGGCGTGGCCATGCTCGCCACAGCCCTCGGCGCGGGCGGCGCGGCTGGCTGCGCCTCCGGCACCGACGCGATGACCAACAGCGCCCGCACGACGACGAACAGCGTCGCCGGCGCCGTCGGCCCCATCACGCTGCGCAACGTCTACGTCGCCGGGCCGGTGGCCCAGGGCGAGTCGGCCCAGGTCGTCTCCGCGTTCTTCAACGCGGGCTCCACGCCCGACACTCTGGTCTCGGTGACCTCGCCCGGCGCCGCCGGGGGCCGGCCGCCGACGCCAGCCGAGATCCCGGCGGGCGGCGACCGGATCTTCATCGCCAACGGCTCCGCACCGAGCCTGCAGGGCGTCCGGAAGAACCAGCTGATCGGGTCGCAGCTGCCCATCACGTTCACGTTCGCGCACGCCGGCAGCGTGACCCTGGACGTCCCGGTGGAGCCCGCGGCCCAGGGTGCCTCCGCCGAGCCGGGCGAGGCCAGCCCGAGCGCCGCCGCGCAGACGCCGGGCACGGCCACCCCGGGCTCGACGGCCAGCCCGACGGCCAGCCCGACCGTCCCGGCCGGCACCGCCGCGACGCCGACGGTCTCCGCGAGCCCGCACACCACCACCGGCTGACCCGCGCGCGGGTGCGGGCGCCCGGGGCCGCCGCGGTGGGCGGCCAGGGCGGTCGGCGCCCGCTCGTCCCGGCACCTGGGTGGCGGGACCGGTCGCCGGCCGTCCCCGTGCTGTCGGACCCGCGGGCTAACGTGGCGACCATGACATCTGTGCGGGCGGCCGGGGGCGGCCGCGGCTCCGGGCGGGCCGCGTCGGGCGGCTTCCGCTGCAGCGGGTGCGGCGTGGAGTCGGTCCGCTGGGCCGGGCGCTGCTCGCGCTGCCAGGAATGGGGAACGCTCGAGGCCCAGGCGCCCGCGCCGCGGCGCGGCGCGGGCATCGGCGGCCCGCGGGCGGGGGCCGCGGCGGTCGTCACCGCCCCGGCCCAGCCCGTCGTCGCCGTGGACGTCACGGCCGCGCGCCGGCGCCCGACGGGTGTGGACGAGCTCGATCGCGTGCTCGGCGGCGGCCTGGTGCCCGGGGCGGTGATCCTGCTCGCTGGCGAGCCCGGCGTCGGCAAGTCCACCCTGCTGCTCGAGGTGGCCGCTCGCAGCGCGGCCACCGGCTCCCGGGCCCTGGTCGTCACCGGGGAGGAGTCGGCCGCTCAGGTGCGTCTGCGCGCCGGGCGCACGAACGCGCTGCACGAGGATCTGTGGATCGCCGCCGAGACGGACCTCGGCGCCGTCCTGCACCACGTCGAGGAGGTCCAGCCGGCGCTGCTGGTGGTCGACTCGGTGCAGACGATCTCGGCGGCCGGGGTCGAGGGTGCCGCCGGCGGGGTCACCCAGGTCCGCGAGGTCACCGCCGCGCTCATCCGCACGGCGAAGGCGCTTGGGCTCGCGGTCATCCTTGTCGGGCATGTGACAAAGGACGGCCTGGTGGCAGGCCCGCGCCTGTTGGAGCATCTGGTTGACGTCGTGCTGCACTTCGAGGGTGAGCGGCATTCGACCCTGCGGCTGGTCCGCGCCGGCAAGAACCGGTACGGCCCCGCCGACGAGGTCGGCTGTTTCGAGATGGACGACGGCGGCATCCACGGCATCGCCGATCCGAGTGGACTGTTCCTGTCCCGCTCCGGCGGCGGCGCCGAGGTGGCCGTGCCGGGCACCTGCGTCACGGTGACGATGGAGGGGCGCCGCCCGCTCGTCGCCGAGGTGCAGGCCCTCGTGGCCGAGTCGTCCGCCCAGGTCCCCCGCCGGGCGGTGTCCGGGCTCGACCAGGCCCGGGTGGCGATGATCCTCGCCGTGGTGGAGCGGCGGGCGGGGCTGCGCTACGGCCGGTCGGACGTCTACACGGCGACCGTCGGCGGGGTCCGCCTCGCCGAGCCCGCGGCGGACCTGGCGACGGCGCTGGCGGTCGTGAGTGCCTTCCGGGACCGGCCGCTGCCGGCGGATCTCGTCGCGCTCGGCGAGGTCGGGCTCGCGGGAGAGGTGCGTGCGGTGGGCGGCGTGCCCCGGCGGCTGGCCGCCGCGGCCCGGCTGGGATTCCGCCGGGCGCTGGTTCCGGCCGGCGCGGGGGCGGAGGTGCCGGGTATGACGGTCACCGAGGTGCCTGACCTGATCGGCGCGATTGCTCGAATGTACGACACGTAAATATTCAACAAGTCGACACAACCGGTATTCATTACCCTGTGATCGACGGGACCCCCGGCGCCGGCCGCCCCGATAGCATCGAAGGGCAGGCGCAGACGCGGGGAGCCGAGGAGCTGAGGGAGCCTGATGGCAGGACCACCCGGAGACGACATCTTCCGGGCGACACTGGCCGCGGTCGCCCCCGGAACCCCGTTCCGTGACGGCCTTGAGCGGATCCTGCGCGGCCACACCGGCGCGCTGATCGTGCTCGGCCACGACAAGGTCGTCGAGGGCCTGTGCACCGGCGGCTTCGAGTTCGACGTCGAGTTCTCGGCGACCCGGCTGCGTGAGCTCGCGAAGATGGACGGCGCGATCGTGCTGTCCTCCGACCTGCAGCGCATCGTGCGCGCGGCCGTGCACCTCGTCCCGGACCCGACCGTCCCGACCGAGGAGTCCGGCACCCGCCACCGCACGGCGGAGCGCGTCGCCAAGCAGACGGAGTACCCCGTCATCTCGGTCAGCCAGTCGATGCACATCATCGCCCTGTACGTGGCCGGGCGTCGGTACGTGCTCGACGGCTCGGCGGCGATCCTGTCCCGCGCGAACCAGGCCCTGGCCACCCTCGAGCGATACAAGCTGCGCCTGGACGAGGTCGCCGGCACCCTGTCGGCGCTGGAGATCGAGGATCTCGTCACGGTCCGCGACGCGATCTCCGTCAGTCAGCGCCTGGAGATGGTGCGCCGCATCGCCGACGAGATCGAGGGGTACGTCGTCGAGCTCGGCACCGACGGGCGGCTGCTGTCGCTGCAGCTCGAGGAGCTGATGGCCGGTGTCGAGACCGAGCGTGAGCTCACCGTGCGCGACTACCTGCCGGCAGGCTCCAAGGCCGGGCCGGCCGCCCAGGTCCTCGCCGAGCTGTCCGCGATGTCCCCGACCGACCTGCTCGACCTCACCGTGCTCGCCCGGGTGATCGGCTTCTCCGGCGGGGCGGACATCCTCGACCGGCAGATCAGCCCGCGCGGCTACCGGATGCTGGCGAAGGTGCCGCGGCTGCCGCGGATGGTCGTCGACCGGCTGGTCGACCACTTCGGCACCCTCCAGAAGCTGCTCGCCGCCGGCGTCGACGACCTGCAGACCGTCGACGGCGTCGGCGAGACCCGGGCCCGGGCGGTGCGCGAAGGCCTGTCCCGTCTCGCCGAGTCGAGCATCCTCGAGCGCTACGTCTGACCCGCCGGGCCGGTGACCCACCGCCGGGCCGGGCCCGCGACGCCCGACCCGCGCGCCGGCCGTCTCGGACCCGCCTGGCACGATGACGTGGATGACCACCACCACAACCCCAGAGCTCGGCGGGCTCGTGCTCGACTGGTTCGCCGTCGCCGCGCGGGACCTGCCCTGGCGCCATCCCGGCACGACGCCGTGGGCGGTGCTGGTCAGCGAGGTGATGCTGCAGCAGACGCCCGTCACCCGGGTGCTGCCTGTCTGGGAGGCGTGGCTGGCCCGCTGGCCGACGCCGGCGGCGCTCGCCGCCGAACCCGCCGGGGAGGCGGTGCGCGCCTGGGGCCGCCTCGGCTACCCGCGCCGTGCCCTGCGGCTGCACCAGGCCGCGACCGCCGTCGTCGAGCGGCACGACGGCGTCATCCCGGCCGAGCTTGACGCGCTGCTCACCCTGCCCGGCGTCGGCGCCTACACCGCCCGGGCCGTCGCCGCGTTCGCGTTCCGCCAGCGCCATCCGGTGGTCGACGTGAACGTGCGCCGGCTGTATGCCCGGGCCGTGGAGGGCCGGGCCGACCCGCCCGCCACCGTCAGCCGCCGAGACCTGGCCGCCGTCGCGGAGCTGCTGCCCGCCGACGCCGAGACCGCCGCCATGACCAGCGCCGCGCTGATGGAGCTCGGCGCGCTGGTCTGCGTCGCCCGCACGCCCCGCTGCCCCGCCTGCCCGCTGCTCGGGCAGTGCGCCTGGGTCGCCGCGGGCAGCCCCGCGGGCACCGGTCCGGCGCGCCGGCCGCAGGGCTACGCCGGCACCGACCGCCAGGTCCGCGGCCGGCTGCTCGCGGTGCTGCGCGACGCCGAGCATCCCGTCGACCGCATGCTGCTCGACCAGGTGTGGGACGAACCGGTGCAGCGCGGCCGTGCCCTGGCCGGCCTGATCGAGGACGGCCTGGTCGCCGAACTCTCCCCCGGCGTCTACGCCCTGCCCGCCTGACCCGCCAGCCTGACCCACCGCGCGGGCTCAGCCCAGCTCGAACCCAGCCAAGCTCGGACCCAGCCCAGCTCAGGCTCAGCCCAGCTCGAACCCAGCCCAGCTCAGGCTCAGCCCAGCTCGGGGGCAGCCAGCCGGAAGCGGTAGCCGACGCCGCGGATGCTCTCGATGACGGTCGGCTGGCCGGCGGTCTCGCCGAGCCGGCGGCGCAGGCGACGGACGTGCACTGCGAGGGTGTTCGTCTCGGTGTCCGCCGAGCCCCAGACCTCGCGCAGCAGGGTCTCCCGCGGGACGACCCGCCCGGCCTGTTCGAGCAGCAGCGCGAGCAGCCGGAACTCCCGGGGTGGCACGGCGACCAGCGCGCCGTCCAGGCGGACCTCGTGGGCCGCCCGGTCCAGCATGACGAGCCCGCCGCGCAGCACGTCGGCTCCGGGCGCGCGCGAGGACGGGCCGCCGGGGCGCCCGCTGCCCAGGCCGCCGACCATGGCGAGGACCTCCGGCACCCGATAGGGCTTGCCGACACAGGCACTGGCGCCGGCGTCGAGCCCGGCGGCGGCGGCGGGCCGGTCGTCGGGGCCGACCGCGAGCAGGATGGGCACCTCGTCATGCCCGGGAACGCTGCGTACGGTCCGTACGACGGTCACGCCGTCGACGACGGGCAGGCGGGCGCTGATCAGCAGCGCGGCCGGCTGCTGCAGGCCGATCTCCAGCAGCGCCAGCGCGCCGTCGGCCACCACGCTGACCTCGACGCCGCCGCCGATGATCGCGTCCACCATCTCGTCGTCGACGTCGCAGTCGGCGATCAGCAGCGCCGGCCTGCCGGGCGCGGTGATCGCGGCGGCCCTGACCGTCGCCGTCGGCCGTGGGGCCGAGGCCGGTTGGGCGAGCGTGGCCCGCACGGATGCCGCCGGAGCGGACGACGTCGGCGGCTCGGGCGCTGGCCGCGGGGGCGTTGGCAGGGCCGCGGCCGGCGCTGGTCGGGTGGGCAGTGGCGTGGCCGCCGCGGCCGTCCCCGCCTGGTCGGCGTGGGACGGCCGTGCGGCCGGCACCGTGTCGCGGTCGACTCCCCCGGGTGGACCGGACCCTCGGCGTCCCGGGAGCATCCGCTCGTCCTGTCCGTTCGCTCCGGTGGAGGTCAGCCGAACCGTCCGGAGACGTAGTCCTCGGTTCGCTTCTCCGTCGGGTTGCTGAAGATCTTCGAGGTCTTGTCGAACTCGACGAGACGGCCCGGGTCGCCGGTCTTCTCCAGCGAGAAGAACGCGGTGGAGTCGCTGACACGGGACGCCTGCTGCATGTTGTGGGTGACGATGACGATGGTGAAGCTCGACTTCAGCTTCGTGATGAGGTCCTCGATCGCCAGGGTGGAGATCGGGTCGAGCGCGGAGCACGGCTCGTCCATGAGCAGGACCTGCGGCTCCACCGCGATCGCCCGGGCGATGCAGAGCCGCTGCTGCTGACCGCCGGACAGGCCGGCGCCGGGCCGGTTGAGCCGGTCCTTGACCTCCTCCCAGAGGTTCGCGCCGCGCAGCGACTCCTCGACCCGCTCGTCGAGCAGCGCCTTGTTGCGCACCCCGTTGAGCTTGAGGCCGGCGATCACGTTCTCGCGGATCGACATCGTCGGGAACGGGTTCGGCCGCTGGAACACCATGCCGACCGTGCGGCGGACGTTGACCGGGTCCATGCCGGGGCCGTAGAGGTCCTCCCCGTCGAGCAGGACCTCGCCCTCGACCCGGGCGTTCGGGAGCACCTCGTGCATCCGGTTGAGCGTGCGCAGAACCGTCGACTTTCCGCAGCCGGACGGCCCGATGAAGGCGGTGACGTTCTTCGGCTCGATGGTCAGGTTCACGTCGGCCACGGCCTTGAACTTGCCGTAGTACGCCGTCAGCCCGTTTACGTCAATGCGGGTGGCCATGACAACCTCGACTCGCGATCTGCCTGGAGGACGGTTCGGGTCACTTCAACCGGTTGCGTCCGGCGAACAGCCGGGCGATGAGGTTGAGCAGCATGATGATGATGATCAGCACGAGCGCCGCGGCCCACGCGCGATCGATGGCGAACTGCTGGGGCTGGCCGGCCTGCGAGTAGATGTACAGAGGCAGGGAGCTCTGCTCGCCGGAGAACGGGTTGCTGTTGATGAGGTTCGTACCGAAGACGGTAAGCAGCACCGGGGCGGTCTCGCCGGACACCCGGGCGACCGCCAGCATGACGCCGGTCACGATGCCGGGCAGCGCCGTGGGGACGACGACCTTGAGGATCGTGCGCCACTTGGCCACCCCGAGCGCGTAGCCGGCCTCGCGCAGCTCGTTCGGGACGAGCTTGAGCATCTCCTCCGACGACCGCACGACCGTCGGGATCATGAGGACGACGAGCGCCAGCGCGCCGGCGAACCCGGAGAAGCCGAAGCCGAGCGCGAGCACCCAGAACGACAGCACGAACAGACCGGCGATGATCGACGGCAGACCGGTGAGCACGTCGACGAAGAAGCTGATCACCCGGCTGATCCGGCCCTGGCCGTACTCCACCAGGTAGATCGCGACCAGCAGGCCGAACGGCACCGCGATCGCGCTGGCGATCACGACCTGCTCGACCGTGCCAATGATCGCGTGGTAGATACCGCCGCCGGCGTCGCGAGCGCCGATGTTGTTCATCGAGTGGGTGAAGAAGTCGAGGTCGAGCCGCTTGGCACCCTTGCTGATCACGCTGACCAGGACGGCGACCAGCGGGATCAAGGCGAGCAGGAACGCGGTGTAGACCAGCGTCGTCGCGAACCGGTCACGTGCCCGCCGCGCGCCCTCGACCACGGTCGAGGCCGCCGACATCGCGATCAGGAACAGTATCGCGGCCATCAGCACGATCTGGATCTCGCTGTCGACCGGCGTCACGAAGTAGATCAGCAGCGCGAGGACGACGGACCCGGCGGCCACCGCGAGCGGCGTCCAGCGGGGCAGGGTCTGGCCCCGCAGGTTGAGCCGGTCCTCACCCGTGACGACGGGCTCCGGCGCGGTCGCGGTGCTCATGCGGAGCTCCCCGAGAAGTCACGGCGGCGGGCGACGATGGCGCGCGCGATCATGTTCACGACCATCGTGACGATGAACAGGACGAGACCGGAGGCGATGAGCGCGCCCCGGCCGATCTCGTTGGCCTCACCCCAGCCGTTCGCCACGTTCGCGGCGATCGTGTTGCCGGCGGGCTCCAGCCAGTGGACGGAGATCTTGAACGAGGCGGGCAGCACCAGCGCGACGGCGATCGTCTCGCCCATCGCCCGGCCCAGGCCCAGCATCGACGCGCTGATCACGCCGGGGCGGCCGTAGGGCAGCACCGCGGTGCGGATCATCTCCCAGCGGGTCGCACCGAGCGCCAGCGCCGCCTCCCGGTGGGCGTTGGGCACCTGGAGGAAGACCTCGCGGGACAGCGCGGCGACGATCGGAAGGATCATGATGGCGAGCACCACGCCGGCGACGAGGAACGACCGCCCGACCGCGTCGGCGCTGAACAGCGGGATCCAGCCGAGGACGTCGTTGAGCCAGAGCTGGGTGCCCTTCATGTGCGGGGCGAGGACGATCAGGCCCCACAGGCCGTAGACGACGCTCGGCACCGCGGCGAGCAGGTCGACGACGTAGCCGAGCACCGACGCCAGCTGGCGGGGCGCGTAGACGGTGATGAACAGCGCGATCCCGACGGCCACCGGCACCGCGATGATCATCGCGATGGCGGCGGTCACGATCGTGCCGAACAGGGTCGCCGCGACGCCGAACTTCGGCGGCGTCTGGTTGGGGAACCACTCCTGGGTTCCGAAGAAGTTGCCGGTGTTGGCGCTGAGCGCGTCGGTGGCGCGCAGCACCAGGAACAGCGCGATCGCGGCGATCAGCACCAGCAGCCCGATGCCGGCCGTACGGGTCAGGTTCTTGAAGATGAGGTCGGCCGCACCGATCTTGGCCTTGCTCGTGGTCACGAGCTGGGCGGGGGTCGGGTCCGTCGCCGAAGCGGTTCCCCGTGGCCCGGCGTCGTCCGCCGAGCTGTCCGGCTCCGTCGTCATGGTCCTCTCCTTGGTGCCGTGCGTCAGCTGGATGCCGTGCGTCAGCTGGGTGTCGCCGAGCCGGCGGGGAGCCGGATACCGACGAACCCGCGGTGGGGCGTGGTGCCCCACCGCGGGTACCGGCTGGCCGGTCGGGTGTCTCCTACCGACCGGTTCCGGTCGTCAGGACAGCGTCGCGATGACCGCGCGGACCTTGGTCGCGACCGCGTCGGGCAGCGGCGCGTAGCCGAGGTCGCCGATGGCGGTCTGGGCGGCGTCCGAGGCCGTGTAGGTCAGGAACGACTTGACCAGCGCGGCCTGGTCGGCCGGCAGGCCCTTGGTGCAGGCGATCTCGTAGGTCACCAGGTACACGGGGTAGGCGCCCTTGGTGGCCGTGGTGTAGTCGAAGGTGAGCTTCAGGTCGTCACCATCGGCGATCTTCGCGGTGCTCAGGCCGAGCGAGGCGCCATCGGTGCTCGGCGCGACGTACTCACCGGCGGCGTTCTTGACCTTGACGGTCGACAGGCCCGCGTTCTCGGCGTAGGACAGCTCGGCGTAGCCGATGGAGTTCTCGGTGGACTTCACCGTGGAGGTCACACCGTCACTGCCCTTGGCGCCCTGGCCGCCCGGGGCCTTCCAGTCCGAGCCCGAGTCGAACGTCCAGTCAGCACCGCCCACGGCCTTCAGGAACTTGGTGAAGTTGTCCGTGGTGCCGGAGCCGTCCGAGCGGTGCACCGTCGCGATGGTCGCGCTGGGCAGCGAGGCGCTGGGGTTCTCGGCCTTGATGGCCGGATCGTCCCACTTGGTGATCTTACCGGCGAAGATCTTCGCCAGGGTCGGACCCGACAGCTGCAGGTCCTTGACGCCCGAGATGTTGTACATCAGCGAGACCGGGCCGACGGCCATCGGCAGGTCGACCGCGGTGCCGGGCGCGCAGCGCGCGTCGGCGTCGATCTTCTGCTGGTCCTTGAGCGCGGAGTCGGAGCCCGCGAAGGAGACCTGCTTGCCGATGAACTGCTGGCGACCGGTCGACGAGCCCGTCGACTGGTAGTTGATCGTCGCACCGGAGCAGGCGCTCTGGTACGCCTTCACCCACTCGTCGACGGCGTTCTTCTGCGCGGACGAGCCGGAACCCGTGATCGAGCCCTTCGCGCACGCGATCGCGCTCGCGGTCCCCGACGGCTTCGTCCCGGAGCCGCCGGAGTCGCTGTTGTCATCAGTCCCACACGCCGCCACGGTGAGCAGAGCCACCATCGCGGCCCCGACGGCGGCCTGACGCCTGCCTAGCTTCACAAGCAACCCTTCGTCCTCGCGCCGTTCACGGCGCAGATGTCGTCCGCCCCCCGGACTGGGGTGCCGGCGAGAATCGAAGCGATCCAGCATGAACGAAAGATGAACAACCGCATACGCCAACCCGTCACCAACCGAAACACATCCATGTCGGAGGATTTACGGCCCGTTGACCAAGACGGACCTGCGGAACTTGCGGCAGTGTGTACACAATTCACGACACATGGTTACCAACACGCGGGCGGCGGCCTGGCGGCGAGCCCGGGGCCGGCACCTCGCCGTCCCAAAGCAACCGCAGGCCAGCGGCGGTCGACCGGCACCCCGGCGACCAGCATGGACAACCCCTGGACAAGATAAGGACAAGGGCCGACGGAGCCTCGGACGCGCGGCCGACCACCCGGCAGGATGATGCACGCCCGGTGTAGTCGATCAGCCACCGTCGCGGATGACGGGCGCCCGCCGCTCGATGGTCATCAAAGGACATCAAGCCGGCGGCCGAACGGTGTCCCGGTGATACCGAATGTTCATCGACGCGCCTCGCGGCACGACCCGTGCGGACATGCCCGGACCGTCCGGTGCGCCCGATCACCCCCGCGCGTCCGATGATCACACGCTCTGTCCCGTGGCGCACGGCGTGTCCGGTGCCCTCCCTTGTGCCGGGTGACGCAGTGGGGCGCAGCCGACGAAGCGGCCAACCCGCGCGCGGCGCTACGCAGATGATCAGGACGTTCGCGCGGAGTTACGCGACGTCCACTCTGTCCGGACATCTCCGGTAGTCACGAGCCGCCGATCGTGATTTGCTGGTCAGCAACATCGATATTGCTGACAGTATCGAGGAAGACGCCGAGCGGACAGGGATCGGGAGCGCGACGCCAGATTCTCGCTCGACGCAAGATCTACATTCCGATGAGTGAAGACGCGCAGACAGAGGAGGACGGCCAGAAGATGAGCACCGTCGACAGCGACGATCTCCTGCCGGAGCCCCGGCCGGTCACGGGAGGGCGCCCGCCGTCCCTCGCCGAGGTGGTCATGGTCCACGATGGCCCGGTCGTGCGGCACGAGCTGGTCCTGGCGCCGGGGGCCACCGCGGCCGACCTGACCACCGCCATGATCCTGGTCCCGCCCACCGCCTGCCTGGTCAGCCACCACGGCGATGTCGACGTCTCGCTGGTGTTCCGGGAGACAGGCCGCGACGACCAGCTCGTCGTCGGCACCGACGCGCCGCCCCGGCCGAGCCCGCACCTGACCTGACACCCGGGCACCCGGTCTCCCGGGCCCGGGGCTCCCGGACGTCGGCACCGCCGCCGTTCCCGGCGCCGCCCGCTCCGGCCGCCGGGAACCCGGCGCAGGCGATCGCCGGGATTCCCGGCGCAGGCAATATCGTGGCGGGGTGGCTGTACTCACTCCCCGTGCGACCGACTTCCCGCGCTGGTACCAGGACGTGCTCGCGAAGGCCGAACTGGCCGACAACGGTCCCGTCCGCGGGACCATGGTCATCCGACCGTACGGCTATGCCCTGTGGGAGCGCATGCAGGCCGACGTCGACGCGCGGATCAAGGCGGCCGGCGCGGTCAACGCCTACTTCCCACTGTTCATCCCCGAGAGCTACCTGCGCCGGGAGGCCGAGCACGTCGAGGGCTTCAGCCCCGAACTCGCGGTGGTCACCATCGGCGGTGGCAAGGAGCTCGAGGAACCGGTCGTCGTACGGCCCACGAGCGAGACCGTCATCGGCGAGTACCTGGCCAAGTGGACCCAGAGCTACCGCGATCTGCCCCTGCTGCTCAACCAGTGGGCCAACGTGGTCCGCTGGGAGCTGCGCCCCCGGCTGTTCCTGCGCAGCAGCGAGTTTCTCTGGCAGGAGGGCCACACCGCGCACGCGGACGAGGCCGACGCCGCCGCCTACGCCCGCCGGATCGCGCGGGAGGTCTACCGGGACTTCCTGACGGACGTGCTGGCAATCCCCGTCTTCGTCGGCGCGAAGACCCGCCGCGAGCGCTTCGCCGGCGCCACCAACACCGTGACCTGCGAGGGCATGATGGGCGACGGCAAGGCCCTGCAGATGGCGACCAGCCACGAGCTCGGCCAGAACTTCGCCCGCGCCTTCGACATCGACTTCCTCGGCGCGGACGGCGCACGCCACCTCGCCTGGACGACGTCCTGGGGCTGCTCCACCCGCATGGTCGGTGGCCTGATCATGGCGCACGGCGACGACAACGGCCTGCGGATCCCGCCGCGGCTCGCCCCGACGCAGGTCGTCGTGCTGCCGGTGCGCGACGACGACGCCGTCGTGGCCGCCGCGCGGGAGCTCGCCACGGCGCTGACCGCCGCGGGCGTGCGCACCCAGCTCGACGCTCGCCCGGGCCTGTCGTTCGGCCGCCGGGTCACCGACGCCGAGATCAAGGGCATCCCGGTGCGGGTCGAGGTCGGCCCGCGCGACCTCGCCGCCGGAAACGCCACCCTGGCCCGCCGCGACAACTCGACGAAGTCGCCGGTCGCCCTGGCCGAGGTCTCGACCCGCGTGCCCGCGCTGCTCGACGAGGTCCAGGCCGCCCTGTTCGCCGAGGCGCTGGAGCTGCGGGAGAGCCGCACCGCGGACGTCGGCACGCTGGCGGACGCGGCCGCCGCGGCGCAGACCGGTTTCGCCCGCATCCCCTGGCGCCTCGTCGGCGAGGAGGGTGAGGCCCGCCTCACGCAGGACGCACTGAGCATCCGCTGCCTGCAGACGCCGGACGGCGCGGTTCCCGCCGCCGGCGACCAGGGCGACGACCTCGTCGCCCTGGTCGCCCGTTCCTACTGACCACGGCCCCGGCTCGAGCCGACCCCGATCCGATCCCGGACTGCCGGCGATCGGCGGGTCGGGTCGGGCCGGCCCTGACCCGGCGGGAGGGCGCCGCCGACGCGCGCTAGCCGGAACGGGTCATCGTCGTTGCTGTCCTTCCGCGGGACTTGCTACGGTCCTTCCTGTTCGCACTGCCCGAAATCGTCCTGCAGAACAGGTAGCATGCTCCAACACGACGAATTCGAGCAGCTTGTCGCCCGCAGGCTTGGTTTTCCCGACGCGTCGGTCACGGCCGGCAGCCGGCTTCACGAGGACCTCGGTCTCGATTCCTTCCGCCTTCTCGACCTCTGTCTCTACATGACGGAACTCGGCGCCGACATCTCCGAGGCGAACTGGCTGGACGTCGCCACGGTCGGCGAGCTCTACGGCCATTACCGGGCCGGCTCGACCGCGGCCGGCGCCGGGAGCGCCGCCGTCCCAGGACCACCCGGTCAGGGGCCGGCAGTGGGCGCCGCGCGGGCGGACGGCGGTGCGCAACCGGCACAGTCGCCACCGGCACAGTCGCCACCGGCACAGTCGCCACCGGCACCGCGCTTCGCCGGCCGCTTCCTGCGCCTGTTGCCCGTGCTGCCGGCGTCGACGCCGTTCCTGTACGAGCTGGCCGTGACGCCCGAGGTCGGCTTCCGCTGGCGGTACCGGGGTTCGGTGCCCTCGTACCCTCAGTTCGAGCAGGAGCTGTGGCAGGGGGTACTGACCCAGTTCCTGATCGAGTCGATCGACGCGGGCCGGCCGATCGGGCACGCGATCTGCTACAACCCGGAGTTCTCCCTGGGTTACGCGTACGTGGGCGCGGCCGTCCGCACCGAGTACGCCGGCTCCGGGCTCGCCGTCGAGGCCCTCGATCTGTTCGTCCGGTACATCTTTGACATCTGGCCTTTCCGGAAACTCTACTTCGAGGTTCCGGAATTCAACTATCCGCAGTTCGCCGGGGCCGATCGGGCCAACTCCGCGGATGGTTCCCTGATCCTCGAAGGCCGTCTGCGCCGGCACGACTTCTATCGCGGCCGATACTGGGACCGCCTCATTCTCGCCGTCTATCGGGACGCCGCGGGCGACGATATCTGAGCCCGGGGACCCACCGCCGCAGAAAGCAATGGACAATGGTCAACCTCTGGGAACGGGCCCCCGCCGCCGGGGCCGCCCCGCCGGATCAGGCCATGTCGCCGGATCAGGCCATGTCGCCGGATAAGGCCATGCCGCCGGATCGGGCCATGCCGCCGGATCAGGCCATGTCGCCGGACCGGACCGCGCCATCGGGCCGCGCCTGCGGGCCGGACCCGGTCTATCTGCTGGATCGCATGCGGCGTGCGGCCGGGGGGCGCAGCGGCGTCACCTTCCTCGCGCCTGACGGCGGCGAGCGGGTCAGCTGGTCCGACCTGTACCGCGATGCCCGCCGCGCGGCCGCCGGCCTGCAGGCGCGCGGCGTCGGCCCGGGCCGACCAGTCGTCATCATCGCCGCCGCCTCGCGGGCGACCGTCACCGCCGCGATGGCGGCATGGCTCGCCGGCGGCAGCCTGACGATGGCCCCCGCCCCAGGCCGCACCGTCGACCTCGCCCGCCACCTCGCCGACACCCGCACCCGCCTCGAGACCCTCGGCGACCCGCTCGTGCTGGTCGGCGCCCCGTGGGAGGCGGCGGCCGGACCACTCGCGCGGGGCGGCGCCCGGGTGGTCGCGCTGGCCGAGGCGGTCGGCGCCGCGCCGGCGGTGAGCTGGCACCCGCCGGCGCTCACGCCGGACGATCCGGCGATCCTGCAGCTGACCAGCGGCACGACGGGCGCGCCGAGGACCGCCCGGATCACGCACGCCAACCTGGCCGCGAACATCGAGGGCATCCGGGTGGCGACCAGCCACGAGACGGTGCACGGCCGCATGCTGTCCTGGCTGCCGCTGTCCCACGACATGGGCCTCGTCGGCGGGCTCGTCCTGCCACTGGCCTGTGGCCGCTGCGACACGCTGCTGGCATCCTCCGCCGACTACCTCGCCCGCCCGGCGAGCTGGCTGCGGCAGGTCGCCCAGCACCGCGCGACCACGACCGTCGCCCCCGGCTCCGCCTACGCGCTGGCCGCCCGGCTGTTGCGGACGGGTCCCCGCCTCGACCTGTCCTGCCTGCGCTACGCGCTGTGCGGCGGGGAGCCGATCGACCCCGCGACGGTCGACGAGTTCCTGGCCGCCGCCGGCGAGCACGGGATGCCCGCCACCGCCTTCACCCCCGCCTACGGGCTCGCCGAGGCCACCGTCGCGGTGACGTTCTCCGCTCCCGGCCGTCGGCCGCGCCTGGACACCGTCGACGCGGAGGCGCTGGCCGCCGGATCGGCCCGGGCCGCGACCGCCGGCGCCCGCGCGCGGCGGCTGGTCATGCTCGGCAAGCCGATCCCGGGCCTGTCGGTGCGGGTCACCGATCCGGGCTCGGGCGCCATCCTGCCGGACCGATCGGTCGGCGAGGTGCGGGTCCGCGGCACGTCGGTGTCCTCCCGGTATCACGGCGACCCCGGCTCCGCGGCCCGGCTCGCCGCCGACGACGGCTGGTTCCCGACCGGCGACCTCGGCTACCTCGTCGACGGCGACCTCGTCGTGTGCGGGCGGCGCAAGGATGTGATCGTCCTGGGCGGGCGCAACATCTATCCCGAGGAGGTGGAGCGCGCCGCCGCCCGCGCGCCGGGAGCCCGGCTCGGCAACGTCGTCGCCTTCCACTACGAACGGCCAGGTCACCCGGGCGGGGAAGGCCTCGCCGTGGCTGTCGAGACCCGGGGCACCGATCCGGCGGAGCTGCGGCTCGCCGTCGCCGCCGAAGTGCGGGCCGCGCTCGGCGTGAGTCCGCACACCGTCGTCGTGCTCGCGCCCGGAACGGTGCCGAAGACCCCGTCGGGGAAGCTCCAGCGGGCCGAGGCCCGACGGCGGTTCGCGCCGTGACGCCGCCGGCGCGCCCCTCGGCCGAATCCAGGATCGAGGCCCTCGCCGACCACCTGCACGCGGCCTGGGCGGCGGGCGACCCCACCGTGCGGGCACGGCTGCTGTCGGAGTGCTGCGCCCCGCGGGTGCGGTACGCGAACCCACTCGGCGAGGCGATCGGCGTCGCGGCGCTCACCGACCTCATCGGCCGGTGCCTGGCGCCCTACCCCGGGCACCGGCCGACCCGCACCAGCGCCGTCGACCTGCACCACGGCCGGGCCCGGTGGGAATGGGGCCTGCGCGACGGCATCGGCCAGGTGGTGCTCATGGGCCTCGACGTCGTCACCCTCGCCGAGGCCGCCCCGGACCACCAGCGGGATGCGCCCCGCGGCCCGCTGCTCGCCACCGTCAGCACCTTCTTCGGACCGCCGCCACCGCGGATCCGCACCCATGTCTTCGGGGCCGTGCACGGCTGATCCCCGGGCACGACCCCTGCCCGAGAACCCCGCCCCACTGTCACCCTGGAGGACAGCATGCCCCGTACCCGCGCAGCCCTACGGACCGCGGCCATCGGCGCGACCGGCACGATGGCCGTGACGCTGTTCGGCGCCGCCACGCCAGCCTCCGCCGCGACGCCGATGCCGAAGACCGGTTGCAGCGTCACCGCCTGGCCGCCGACCGGCGGGTCGACCATCTTCGGCAACGGCAACATCGCCTGTGACAGCTGGTACACCGGCAACATGACCATCAGCAACCAGCTGCGCAAGTACGCGAACGGCCAGTGGGTCGACGCCGGCCAGCCGGTCACCAAGTCGTTCTGGGGCGGCACGGCGGTCGGCGACGGCACCTGGGTCCCCTGTGACTTCAGCGGCCAGACCCAGTTCAAGACCGTCACCACCGGCACCGCGGACGGCGTCACCGCGACCGACACCTCGCCGGCCGTCACGTATTCCTGCTCCTGATCCCTGCCGACGCGTGACCCCGGCGCCGGTTCTCGGCGCCGGGAGTCCGCGAATCCGGGAGCCCGGAGGACCAGGGATCCGGAATCCGGGAATACGGGAATACGGCGCCGGTACGCGGAATCGGAAAGAAACGGGCGGCCCGGGCCGCCGGCTCAGACCGCCGATTCGGCCGAGCCCGCGAGCGCCGCCTCGCCCGGCTCCGCGCCGGTGCTGGTGATGACGGTGCCACGGT
Organism: Frankia sp. RB5; assembly: GCF_059816245.1. Classification (NCBI taxonomy): domain Bacteria; kingdom Bacillati; phylum Actinomycetota; class Actinomycetes; order Frankiales; family Frankiaceae; genus Frankia; species Frankia sp. RB5. Next base: position 11,946 of record NZ_JCBATA010000069.1, on the reverse strand, counting down.
GTTCACCACGGCAGATCGCCGTCATCGCACCCTTCTGCTCGATGTCAAAGATATGCAGCGGAATTCCGAAGTCGCGGGCCAGGATGAACGCCGACTGGTCCATCACCCGCAGCCCCCGGCTGATCACCTCGTCGTAGCTGAGGTGGGAGAAACGCCGCGCGTCCGGGTTGATCTTCGGGTCGCTGTCGTAGACGCCGTCGACGCCGTCCTTGGCGGCGAGCACCGCGTCGGCGCCGAGCTCCAGCGCCCGCTGCACCGCCGGATAGTCGGTGGTGAGGAAGGGCTGGCCGTTGCCGCAGGCGAGAATCACCGTGGCGCCCTTCTCCAGCAGGTGGGCGGCACGCAGCCGGATATAGGGCTCGGCGACCGCGGGCACCGGCACCGCCGTCATCACCCGCAGGTTGTCCTCGCCGAGCGCGGTCAGTTTGCCGCGCAGCAGCAGGCTGTTGATGACCGTGCCCAGCATGCCGATGTTGTCGGCCTCGACCCGGTCTATGCCCCACCGGTCGGACTGGTTGCCGCGGAAGAGGTTCCCGCCGCCGACGACGATGGCCACCTCGACGCCGGACTGGCGGACGGCGATGATTTCCCGGGCGAGATGCTCGAGCGCACTGGAGTCGAACCCGAATTCTGCCGAGCCGGCAATCGCTCGACCACTCAGCTTTACGACCACTCGACGGTATTTGGCCACAGTCTCCCGCTTCCCCTTTTCCATCGTGCGATCGTAACGTATACGGGCCAATGATCGATCATGAGCCCGGAACTGCTGGCTACACGGTAGAACACCCCGGAGCCGGCGCCACACCACCTCCCGGCCGCCGCGAAATGCCCCCGGCCGGCGGGCGACAAACGGGACAGACCGCTTCGCGGCCGAGCCCTGCCCGGCCTCCGCCCCGTCCCTTGCCCGGCGGGTGAAAAAGATCAGGCCCCGAGCCTCCGACCGGATGCTCAGGGCCTGCCATCGTGCCTGGTCGGGGTGGCGGGATTCGAACCCACGACCTCTTCGTCCCGAACGAAGCGCGCTACCAAGCTGCGCCACACCCCGCGACCGAGGAGAAGCATACCTGACGGATCGACGTGAGCGGCGCGCGGGGCGTCAGGGACCCGCCGGGAGGAGGGTGAGCAGTGTCGCCTCGGGCCGGCAGCCGAGGCGGACCGGCGCGAACGGCGACGTCCCGAGCCCGGGTGACACATGCAGCCAGCAGGAACCGGACGCCGTCTCATGCCGCGAGAGGCCGCGCAGCCGGGACCGCTCCAACCCGCAGTTGCCGACGAGGGCGCCGATCCCGGGCAGCCGGATCTGGCCGCCATGGGTGTGCCCGGACAGGACGAGGCCGACGCCGTCCGCGGCGAACGCGTCGAGCACCCGGGGCTCCGGCGTGTGGGACAGGCCGATCGCCAGGTCGGTGCCCGCCTGGGGCGGCCCCGCCACCAGCTCCGCGCGGTCCCGGCCCAGATGGGCGTCGTCGACGCCGCGCAGGTCGATCCGCAGGCCACCGGCCGCGATCACGCCGCGGGTGTTCGTCAGCTCGGTCCAGCCGAGCCCGGCCGTGAGCTCCTTGGCCAGACCAGGCCAGTCGAGGGGTTCGCCCCGGGGGTCGGCGCGGACATGCGCGCGCAGGTAGCGGTGCGGGCTGCGCAGAGTCGGGGCGGAGTAGTCGTTGTTGCCGGGGACGAACACGCCCGGGAACGAGGCGAGCGGCTCCAGCGCGGTAAGCAGCGGCCCCCGCGCGTCGTCCGCGCACAGGATGTCGCCGGTCAGGGTGACCAGGTCCGGCACTACCCGGGCGAGATCGGCGAGCCAGGCGAGCTTGCCCCGCTGGCGGACGGTGACGTGCAGGTCGGACAGGTGCAGCAGGCGCAGCGGCCGAGCCCCGGCCGGCAGCCCGGGCACCGCGACCCGGCGCAACGTGTAGGCCGTGCGCTCGTACAGCGCGCCGTACGCGAGCACGGCCGAGCCGGCCGCCGCGGTGACGCCCGCCATCGTCCGCACCGCCCCGCGCTGACCGCCCACCACCGGCTCCTCCCGTGGCTCCACCACCATCGCGGCTACCCCGCGACCGTGTCCCACACTCTCACCTTCCCCGCGCGCCGCCGGACCGCCACCCCGGTGCCCACCCGGCGTCGTCCGGCGGCGGTCGGTGCCTGGCGGCCGTGGCCAGTCCGGCGGCGGGACCATAGGCTTGCTGGACTATGAGTACCCCCACGGAACGGAGCCAGCTGGAGCAGCGGCTCCGCGCCGACCTGACCACCGCGATGAAGGCCCGCGACGAGCTGCGGACGTCCACCCTGCGGCTGGCACTGGCCGCCGTGAAGGACGCCGAGGTCGCCGGCGACACGGCGCGCGTTCTCGACGAGGCGGAGATCCTGAAGGTCCTGACCCGCGAGGTCAAGAAGCGCCGCGAGGCGGCCGAGGCGTACGCCGACGCCGGCCGCGGCGAGCAGTCCGCCCGGGAGCGCGCCGAGGGCGAGGTGCTCGATGAGTACCTGCCCAGCCAGCTCGGCGACGACGAACTGGCCGCGATCATCGACCGGGTGCTCGGCGAGCTCGGGCTGTCCGGGCCGAAGGCCATCGGCCCGGCCATGAGGTCGGTGCAGGCCGCCGTCGCCGGGCGGGCCGAGGGCGGCCGGGTCGCCGCGCTGGTGAAGGCCCGCCTCGCCGGCACCTGACCGCCGCCTCCACCCTCCGACCGGGGCGCCGCCGAGCACGACCGCGAGGAACACGATCCGACTACGCGGCTAACGGTCTCGCCCTCGACCTCGGCGAGGTCGGGTGTCATCGGCGGGCTCGGATCCGCCGTCCAGTGCCGCGCCGAGCCCGAGCTGGTCGCGCGGCGACACCTGGAACATGCCGGGGGCGGGCTGGCCGCCCTGCCCGAGGCCGGCCGGCGGCGAGCCGCCCGGCAGGATCTGCGCGCCGGTCAGGCCGCCGGAGATCCCCAGCTGGATCTCCGTGTTCAGGGACACCTGGCTGCCGGGGGCGGGTGACATGGTCACCACCGTCCCCGGCGCCACCGGCGCGGGGACCGGCTGCGAGGAGACGTGGAAGCCAAGCTGGACAAGGACCTGCTCGGCCACGGCCTGCGGCTGGCCGATGACGTTCGGCAGCGCCTTCGTCGGCACCTGTGGCCGGGTCTCGTCCTCCTGCGGCAGCGGCTCGACCGGCAGGCCGAGGCCATTGATCGTCCGCGTCATCGTTCGGGCCCAGATCTGCGCCGGGTAGCCACCGCCGAAGACGTTGCGCCCCAGCACGCCGGTGAGCGGATGCGACGTAGGCCCGCGCGGGTCGGCCAGGGTCACGGCCGTGGCCAGCTGCGGGATGTAGCCCGCGAACGAGGCGGTGCTGAAGCCCTCGGCGGTGCCCGTCTTGCCCGCGGCCGGCCGGCCGATCTGGGCGTTGCCGCTGGCCGTGCCGTGGCTGATGACGCCTTCCAGGACGGAGCTGACCGTGTCTGCGATCTTCGGGTCGAGCACCTGCTCGCAGGGCGCGCCGGCGTTGAAGGGCAGCGGGCGGTCCGCACCCCCGACCCGCTGGGTGATCGCGGTGACCGTGCGGGGGTCGCAGCGGCGGCCGCGCGCGGCCAGCGTGGAGTAGGCGGTCGCCAGATCCATGGTGCTGATCTCGTTGGAACCCAGAATGGACGAGCCGTCAACCCGGCCGATTCCGTCGATCCCCTTGCATTCGGGGTCGTTGTTGCCCTGCTCGCGGATGCGGCAGGAGCTGACGCCCATCCGCCGGGCGATCTGCGCCGTGCGCAGCACGCCGAGCTTCTCGGCGAGCTGGATGTAATAGGTGTTGACCGACCCCCAGGTGGCGGTCGTCAACGAGTAGAAACCGTCCTCGCTCGGGTCGGCGTTGCCGTAGCAGTTCTTGCCGCCGGGATCCGGGTTCGGAAAGACGTCCGAGTGGTAGCAGACGGGGGCGTGCAGTGTCGTCGACAATGGCAGACCCGCCTGCAGCGCCGAGATCAGGGTGAACACCTTGAAGGTCGATCCCGGGCTGAACGAGTCCTCGTCGGCCGGGTAGACCTCCTTCGTGTGCGTGAAGTCGGTCGATTCGCTCGCCGGCTTCCCGTCGGCGGTCGGACCGTACTCCCGGTTGATCGCGACGGCCAGCACCTGCCCGGTGCCCGGCTGCATCGTGACCACACTCGCCGCCACCCGGTTGCCGACCGGGATGACCTCGCTCGCGGCCGACTGCGCGGCCTGCTCGGCGACCGGGTCCAGCGTAGTTCTGATGGTCAGACCGCCTTCGAACAGGAGCCTGCGCGCGTCCTCCTCGGTCGGGGCGAAGGTTCTGTCGCGCAGCAGCTCCTGGCGCACCAGCGCGCAGAAGAACGGCGCGCCCGAGTCCGCGCACGGGTCGGCCGACTGGGAACGACGGTCGAGCACCACCGGGGAGTCGTGCGCGCGGCGGAAGTCCGCCTGGCTGACGTGGTGCAGCTGGTACATGCGGTCGAGGACGACGTTGCGGCGTTCCTGGGCGGCCTGCGGATGCAACGCGGGGTTGAAGGCGGTCGGATTCTTCACCAGCCCGGCGAGCATCGTCGCCTGCGGCAGGGTGAGGGCGTCGACGTCGACGTCGAAGTAGTGCCGCGCCGCCACCTCGATGCCGTACGCGCCGTCGCCGAAATAGGCGATGTTGAGGTAGCGCTCCAGGATCTCGTCCTTGCTGAGGTGCGCCTCCAGGTAGAGCGCGTACCGCGCCTCGCGCAGCTTGCGATCGACGGTCTGCTCGGTGGCGGCCTTCTTCTCCTCCGGCGTGGTCGCCGACATCAGCAGCACGTTCTTGACGTACTGCTGGGTCAGTGTCGACCCGCCCTGGGTCACCTCGCCGTTCTCCCGGTTCGTCAGGTAGGCGCGGATGAGGCCCTTGTAGTCGAGCCCGTCATGCTCGTAGAACCGGGAGTCCTCGATGTCGATGATCGCCTGGCGCATCACCCTGGGTACCCGGCTGAGCGGGACGACCTCGCGGTTCTGCTCACCGGACAGGACGGCGATCTGGTTGCCGCGGGCATCGAGGATGCGGGAGGCCTGCGCGAGCGGCGGGACGGTGAGGTTCTCCGGCAGGTCGAGGAAGGAGTCGGCGCTGTCCTTCGCGGTCAGGCCCACGGCGCCGACCATCGGCAACGCCAGCATCGCGACGAGCAGGCCGGCCAGCATGCTGATCGCCGCAAGGCCGACCAGCCCGCGCGCCCACCGGCGGACCACGCCGCGCGGCCGGCCACCATGGGCGTCGTCACCGCCGCCACGGGTGGCGGCGGTGCGGGTACCGCCAGCGTTCGGGCGCCCGCCGAAGCCCGGCCGGTACAGGTCTCCGACGCCGCCGACGCCGCGCCCGGCGCTCGGCGGCGCGGGTACGGAGGACCGCCTGGCCGACGCCGACATGGGCGATGCGGACGTTGACGAGCCAGCGGACGCGGAGGGCGCGGGCGAGGCCCCGGGCACGCCAGAACCCGGCGACGCCGGCCGCCGCCCCGGAGGCGGCGTCCACCCGCCCGGCGCCCGGGGCCCAGGGGGCGTGGTCATCGGCGGACCTCCGTCCAGCCAGGCTGGGACACCAGTCGCAGCATACGGGCCAACATCCGAGCAACCGGCCTCGCCCCGGGACGCGAGGACGGTAGAACTACGGCCAGATGGCTGTCCAACCGGGTTGATAACGCCCTGACCTGGGGCAGGGCAAATCCGGCGGCCGTCACGCCGCCGACCTGCGCGGGCGAGCCCCGGACGAGGCGTGACGACCTCCACATCGCCTCGCTCCGCCGGTCAGGCGGCCTGCCCACCAACGGGCCACCCCGCGAGGGTGGTCCTTACACAGCGGCTCCCGCGTCCGCCCGGCGTCGGGACCATCGCCGAGCTACGGCGCCAGATGCGGTGATATCTCATTGTCACCCAACGGACATACCGTTGTCACAGACCGCACTACCAAGGCGATCCGGATCAATGGCCCGGACTAGTCATTTGGATAACCACCCGTGTGGGGTCTGTGCCGTGGCCACGCCACTCCGTACGGTTTCGGGTCAACGCCACGTCACCACCCGCACGGGCCCCCTGACCCGGACTCGAGAAGAAAGGCAGGTGGCATGACCAGAAGCCTGGCCCCCGCCGTCAGCACGACCCTGCGTGCCAACCCGACCCAGCTCGTCGGCTCCACCGTCGACGGCGACTGGACGGCTCACGCCGCCTGTCGCGACCTCGACCCGGACGAGCTGTTCGTCCAGGGCGCCGCCCAGAACCGGGTGAAGACCCGGTGCTTCGGCTGCGCCGTCCGCACCGAGTGCCTCGCCGACGCCCTCGACAACCACGTCGAGTTCGGCGTCTGGGGTGGCATGACCGAACGGGAGCGTCGCGCGCTGCTGCGTCGCCGCCCGGACGTCACGTCCTGGCGCAAGCTGCTCGCCGACGCCCAGGCGGATCACCGCTCCGCCTCGGCCGGTTAGCCGGCCCGCTCTCCCGTTCCGTCCGAGGACAGCGTCGTCCCCGCCGGAACCCCCGTTCCCGCTCCAGCCGGCCGCCCGGGACCCCCGCCCGCGGCCGTGCCCGCCGGTGACAGTGCCCGCCGGTGACAGTGCCCGCCGTGTCGCTCGGTGGCCGTGCCGGCCACGAGGCTCAGGCCGGCCGCGCGCCAGGCCGACCCTCTCGCACGACAGACAGCGCCCGCCGCGACCGCAGCCGGAGTCAGCCCGTCCGCGTCAGCCCGCCTGCTCCAGCCGCTCGTCACGAGCGAGCGCGTGACCGATCTCACGCAGGCCCGCCAGGTCGTGCACATCCTCGGACAGCGCCTCCACCTCCACCAGCGCGGTGTCCGGATGGGCGCTGGTGAACCGCTCCCGCAGCCGGGCCTCCCGGCTGGCGAGACGCACCCGCTCGGCATGGATGCGCAGCACCGCCGCGGCCAGGGGATGCTCCCGGTGCTCGTCGAGGTTCTCGGCGGCGGCCAGACTGCGCTCCACGGTGAGCGCGGTGGCATCGCTGTGGTGCATGCGGTTCACCACCAGGCCGGCCAGCGGCATTCCCTCCGCGTCCAGCCGGTCGACGAAGTAGGACGCCTCCCGCAGCGCCGCCGCCTCGGGTGCCGCGACCACGACGAACGATGTGCCCGGGTCCCCGAGCAGCCGGTAGGTCTCCTCCGCTCGAGCGCGGAACCCACCGAACATCGTCTCCAAGGCCGCCACGAACTGGCTGAGGTCCGTGAGCAGCTGCGCGCCCAGCACTTTGGTGATCACCCGGGTGAACATCCCGAGACCGGCGCCGAGGACCCTCGCGTAGGCCCGCCCGCCCGCCTTGGCCGGCGCGAGCAGCACCCGCAGCAACCGGCCGTCGAGGAAGGTGCCCAGCCGCGACGGCGCGTCAAGGAAGTCGAGTGCCGAACGGGTCGGCGGCGTGTCGACGACGATCAGATCCCACTCGCCGGTCGCGTCAAGCTGGCCGAGCTTCTCCATCGCCATGTACTCCTGCGTGCCGGAGAAGGACGACGACAGCGACTGGTAGAAGGGGTTCGCGAGCAGCGCCTGGGCCCGCTCGGGCGTGCTGTGGGCGAGGACGATCTCGTCGAACGTCCGCTTCATGTCGAGCATCATCGCGTCGAGGCGGCCGCCGGCCGACACGTCGACGCCCGCGACCTCGCACGGGGTGTTGTCGAGCGCGGTCAGCCCCAGCGACTGGGCGAGCCTGCGCGCCGGGTCGATCGTCAGCACGACGACGACGCGCCCGCGTTCGGCCGCCCGCAGCGCCAGCGCCGCCGCCGTGGTGGTCTTGCCCACACCGCCCGAGCCGCAGCAGACGACGATGCGCTCGGTGTCGAGCATCTCGTCCACGTCCAGCAGCGGCACACCAGCCGGGTGCGGTCGAACGCGCCGCTGTCCGGCGGCGGCACCGTTCGGCGCCTGCGTGCCCGCGCGGCGACGTGTGGCGCCGGACGACGACCGGGGCTTCGAGCGGGGCGTCCTCGGCCGTGCCGGCGGGGGCGATCCTGACGCGGACGACGCGGACGACGCCGGCGAGGAGGCTGGCGTGACCGGTGAGGCGGGCGACGGCGAGGAGGCGGCCATCGGCTCAGGCCACCATCTGCTGGGCGCGCAGCAGCTCCGCGAACCGGTAGACGGTGCCCAGATCAACCCCGTCCGCGACCAGCGGCACCTCGTAGACGGGACGGCCGAGCGCGGCGATCTCCGCCCGTTCGGCCGTCTCCAGCGCCACCCGGTCGGCGTGCTGGGCCGCCTCCCAGGCGAGCGCCTCGACCAGATCCGGCGTCGGTTCCAGCCCGGCCTCCTTGATCCCGGCGGCGATCTCCTCCCGGTCCAGCTCACCGCGGCGGGCCAGCCGGGACTCCTTGACCTTCAGCAGCGGCGGGCGCGCCATGTTGACGATCACGCCGCCGAGCGGCAGGCCGACCCGGGCGAGCTCGGCGACGCCGTCCACGGTCTCCTGGACGGGCATCTCCTCCAGCAGCGTGACCAGGTGCACCGCGGCCCGCTCGGGCCGCAGCACCGCCATCACGCTGTCGGCCTGCGCGCGGATCGGGCCCATCTTGGCGAGCCCGGCCACCTCGGCGGACACGTTGAGGAAGCGGGTGATCCGGCCGGTCGGCGGGGCGTCGAGGACGACCGCGTCGTAGGCGAGGCCGCTCGGGCGGGTGCCGTCCGGGCGGTTGACCGCCTCCTTGACCTTGCCGGTCAGCAGCACGTCGCGCACTCCCGGCGCGACGGTCGTGGCGAAGTCGACCGCGCCGATGCGGCCGAGTGCCTTCCCTGCCCGGCGCAGGTTGTAGAACATCTCCAGGTACTCCAGCAGCGCCTCGTCCGCGTCGATGGCGAGGGCGAACACCTCACCGCCGCCGGGGGCGCTCGCCACCTTGCGCTCCTGGTAGGGCAGCGGAGGCGTGTCGAACAGCTGCGCGATCTGCTGGCGGCCCTCGACCTCGGTCAGCAGGACCCGGCGCCCGCCGGTGGCCAGCGCCACCGCCAGGGCGCCCGCCACGGTCGTCTTCCCCGTCCCGCCCTTGCCGGTGACGATGTGCAGCCGACGATCCCACGGGCCGTCGAAGCCGTCACCGCGCTCCACTGCGTCACTGTCGTCGAGTCCGCCGCCGGTGCCGTCGGCGTCGTCGCCGGCACGGCCCTCGGTCACGGTGCGCTTGCCGCTCACATGCTCGACCGTACTCGTGCGGCCGGCCGCGGCCACCCGCGCAAGCCCGCGCCCATCGTGCCGCGGTGGCGAACCGGCCCGCTCGCGACATCGCCGACCGGACCGTCCGGACGAGGTGCCCGGGGCCTACCCGGTCGATGCTCTAAGGTCCGGTGTCATGCAGACGAAGTGGGAGTACTTCACGGCTCCGTTGCTGATCCACAACACCAAGCAGATCCTCGACACGTTCGGCGAGGACGGCTGGGAGCTGGTGCAGGTGATCCCCGCGCCCACCAACCCCGAGGGGCTGGTCGCCTACTTCAAGCGGCCCAAGGGGCAGTCCTGACCACGCCCGCGCGGCGCCTCGCCGAGCTCGGCGTGACACTGCCGCCCGTGGCGAGCCCCGCCGGCGCCTACGTGCCCGCGGTGCGTGACGGCGACCTGGTCTGGACCGCCGGGCAGCTGCCGATCGCCGACGGCCGGCTGCTCGCGACCGGTCTGGTCGGCGACCAGGTCACCGTGGAGGAGGCCGCCCGTCTCGCCCGGGTCGCCGCGCTGAACGCGCTGGCCGCCGTCGCGTCCCAGGCGGACGGGATCGACGGGGTCGTCCGGATCGTCAAGGTGGTCGGTTTCGTCGCCAGCGCCCCCGGATTCACCGGCCAGCCGGCCGTCGTCAACGGCGCGAGCGAGCTGTTCGTCGAGGTCTTCGGGGCGGCGGGCCGACACGCCCGGTCGGCGATCGGCGCCGCCTCGCTGCCGCTGGGCGCCCCGGTGGAGATCGAGGTGGTGGCGCGGGTCGCCGCGGCCGCACGCGGCTGACCCGCGGGTCCGATCGGCGGCGGCGGCCGGGGCCCGTCACTAGCATCGGGGACATGCCCGACCACAAAGCTGCCCTGCTCGCCCTGTTCCGCCGGCCGATGGCGGTCGTCGACGGGGTGGCCGGCCCCGGGATCCGGGTGTCGGCTCCCGCCGGGCCGCCCGCGGCGATCCGCGACGCCGCGACCGTGGTGATGCTGCGCGACGCCCCGGACGGTCCGGGCATCGAGGCGTACCTGCTGCGCCGGGCAGCCGGGATGGCCTTCGCGGGCGGCATGTACGCCTTCCCGGGCGGTCGGGTCGACCCGACAGACCGGGGCGCGGACCTGCCCTGGGCGGACCCGCCGTCCGCCGACGCGCTGCGTGCCCTCGCCGCCGACCCGGCGCTCGCTCGGGCACTCATGTGCGCGGCCGTTCGCGAGACCTTCGAGGAGTGTGGCGTCCTGCTCGCCGTGCCGACCACCGGCGGCAGCGACCACGCGGACGGTGGTGGTCGCGCCGGCGTCGAGGGCGCGGCCGGCGCGCCGCCGCTGGCGCCCGCGGCGCGCGACGCCGCGCGCACCGCGCTGGAACGCCACGAGCTGGCACTGAGCGCCCTGCTGAGCGAGCACGGGCTGGCGCTGCGGGGCGATCTGCTGGCCCCCTGGGCCCGCTGGGTCACCCCGGAGGTGGAGCCCCGCCGCTACGACACCCGCTTCTTCGTCGCGGCGCTGCCGCCCGGGCAGTCTCCGGGCCAGCCGAGCCGGGAGGCGTCCTCGATGGAGTGGACACGCCCCGTCGACGCGCTCGCGGGCCACGACGCCGGCACGATGCGGATGCTGCCGCCGACCGCCTTCACCCTCGCCGAGCTGGCCGAGTATGACGACGTCGCCTCGGTGATGGCCGCCGCGCACACCCGCGACCTGTCGCCGATCATCCCGAAGATCCTGGTCACCGGGGACGAGGCGCACATGCTGCTGCCGCACGACGAGGCGTACGACGACCCGGCCGCGGTGCTGCCCGGCGGCCGCGGCGACGTGTCGGCGTAGTCCCGTGGCCTCCCCCCGCCACGCCGCCCCGCGCCAGGTGACACCGCTGGCCGCCGTCCTGCTCGCGCCGAACCCAGGTCCGATGACGCTGGAGGGCACGAACACCTGGCTGCTGCGAGCCCCCGGCGAGGACGGCTGCGCGGTGGTCGACCCCGGGCCGGACGACGCCGGTCACCTGGCCGCGGTCGCCGCCGCCGGCGGCCGCGTCGACGTAATCCTTCTCACCCACGGTCATCACGACCACAGCGCGGGCGCCGCCACGCTGCACGCCCTCACGGGCGCCCCGGTGCGCGCGCTGGATCCGGCCCACCGGCTCGGTTCGGAGGGCCTGGCCGCCGGGGACGTGCTCGGCCTGGCCGGCATGGAGCTGCGCGTGCTGCCCACCCCGGGCCATACCGCCGACTCCCTGTCGTTCCTGCTCGCCGGGGACGAGCGCGCCGCGCCAGCGGTGCTCACCGGCGACACGATCCTCGGCCGGGGCAGCACCGTCGTGGCGCATCCCGACGGCCGCCTCGGCGACTACCTCGACAGCCTGCGGCTGCTGCGGGACCTGGGCGAGGCCACCGTCCTACCCGGGCATGGGCCGGAGCTCCCGGCGGCCGGCGCCGCCGCCGAGCGCTACCTGGCTCACCGTGAGTCCCGGCTGGCGCAGGTCCGCCAGGCGCTGGCCGACGCGGGCACGACCCCCGCCCGGGCGGATCCGGTGGCCGTGGTCCGCCGGGTGTACGCGGACACCGACCGGGCGCTGTGGCCGGCCGCGGAGATGTCCGTCCGGGCCCAACTGGACTACCTCCGGGAGCATTCCGACATGCCCTGATCGAGCCAGGCACTTCGGGCCGGCCACACCCGGGCCGTATCACCTGAGGTGCGCCGCGGACGCGACCGCCGCGCCGCACCGCGCCGGCCGGCCGCGGCCCGGCGCGGCCGGCGGGGCTCGGACGAGCCCCCGTCGGAACGCCAGGGCCAACGTGCCTGC
>NZ_JCBATA010000068.1:0-43509 GCF_059816245.1 Frankia sp. RB5 | reverse complement strand
CACTGTTCCACCGACACCGCGACCCCCGCCCACACCCCGCTAGCAGACACTCTTTCCCTCCACGCCGCTCTTCCGATCTGGTGGCCGCTGTGCCGGTCGCGCTGACCCGCGCGGCCGGGGCGGGCACCGGAGCCGGACGGCCGCCGGGGCGCACCGCCGCCACGGCGACCGCGACTCCCAGCACGAGCAGCAGGCCGACCGCGACGGCGAGGACACGCGCCCGGTCGCGGGGCCTCGTGTCGCCCTTGGCGAGGGCGTTCCTGACCACCGCCGTCTCGACGATGACCGTGGGATTCGGGTCGGCGGCGTCCTCGCTGTCCTCCGCCTGTCCGTCCTCCGCCTGTCCGTTGCCCGGTTCCCCCGACCCGCGGGCATCGGCCGCCTGCCCGTGGACATCCGTCCCGGCCGCGTCCGGGCGCCGCGGGTCGTCCGCCCGTGTGCGCGGGTCCGGCCCGCCCCGAGCACCGGATGCCGCCACGCCTGGCGTCGAGGGCGGAGCCGGCACCGACGCGGGCGACTGGCCAGATGCCGATGGCGAACCAGATGCCGACGACGTCCCGGGCTCCGACGACACCCCGGGCTCCGACGACACCCTGGATGCCGACGACACCCCGGATGCCGACGATGACGCCGGCGCTGACGGCATCGGGGCCGCCAATGCCAGGGGCACCGGGGTCGTCACCGGATCGTCCCCACCGTCCGCGGGGGCGGGGGGCGAAGTCGGTTGCCGCGCCGACGGCAGGGCGACCGCCTCCCCGTCCTCCCCCTCCATGGGCGCGGCGCCGGACGGGGCACGGTCCGCGTCGGACGGACCGCCGGTCGCCGCCAGTACGACCGCGGTGACGGCGTCCGCCGGGAAGGCGGGGGCGGCGCCGAGGGAGTCTCCGCCGGGCCAGTCGCCCGGCAGGGGCGTCATGACGGCGGCCGCCGCCTCTCCCGGCTGGCCCAGCCGGGCGGTCGCCGACGATCCGGCGAGGCCCGCGGGATCCGCGCGCCCTCGCACCCGCACCGTCGCCGCGCCTCCGCTCGCGCCCGGCAGCCGCGCCGACGCCGGCGGGTCGCCGAGCGCGCGACTCGCGGGCAGCCCCACGAGCCCGGGCAGCAGGGCGCGCAGACGGTCCGCGCCGGGGCGGGCGGCGGGGTCCTTGGCGAGCATCGCGGCGAGCACCGACCACAGCGCATCGGGCACCCCCGGGGGTCGGCCGGGCACGAGGTCGGCGTGCGCGCGCAGGATGGACAGCATCTCCCGCCCGGCGAACGGCGCGACGCCGCAGAGCATCTCGTAGAGCATCGTGCCGGCCGCGTACACGTCCGCGGCCGGCCCGACCGGGCCACCGTCGACGCTCTCGGGCGCCATGTACAGCGGGGTGCCGAGCATGCCGCCCGGCACCGTCAGCCGGGTCGCGGAGGCCATCAGACCGGCGACGCCGAAGTCAGAGACCTTCGGCCGCGTGCGGCCGTCACGGCGGTCGAGCAGCACGTTCTCCGGCTTGAGGTCGCGGTGCACGATCCCCAGCCGGTGGGCGGTGCCCAGGCCGGCGAGCACGTCGACGACGAGGGAGACGGCCTCCGCGGGAGGCAGCGTGCGGCGGCGGTGCAGTTCGTGGCGCAGGTCGGAGCCTTCGACGAACTCCATCACGATGGCCAGGTCGCCGCGCTCGGCGACCAGGTCGTGAATGGCCACGACAAAGGGCGACTGGACGCGGATGAGAATGGCCCGCTCGCGCATGAAGCGGGCCACCACCCCGGGGTCGGCCGTGAAGTGCGGCAGCAGGAGCTTGAAGGCGAGGACGTTTCCCGCCTCGTCGCGCCCGCGCCACACCTCACCCATGCCACCCCGACCGACCCGGGATTCCAGGATGTAGGAACTTCCCAGCTTTCTAACCACTCGGTGCCATCACCACTTCGCTGTGGAGTTCCAGTTCGCTGCGGAGATCCAGATCGATCGACGGGGACCCCCGGCCGGGCACCACCCGCCCCGCCGCCCCGTCACCCCACCGGCGCCGTCCCTGGCCGGCCGTCGGACATGCCGCCGCCCCGCGGGGATGTCCCGCGACCCGGACCCGATTCCCGTCCCACCGGCCAGCCTCCCCGTCAGCGCGTGACATGACCTCACCGGCGCGCGGCGCGTTCTCACCGGCGCGCGGCGGATTCTCCCTCTCCCCACATTTCGCGCCCGCGTCCCCTCTCCCGCGCCGACTCCGCCAGATGGCCTGGCATCACCCTGCCGGGTAACTCCGGTTCGGCGCTGCCGCCGGGCGGATCGGCCGTCGATGTCCGAGGCCAGAATGCAGCACGCACGCGGGCGCGCGGACCGGCGCGACTATGGTTCTGCTCACCGGGGGATGGCGGCGCCCGCCCCCGTCGGGAATGCGGCGCGCCCGCACGGCCGTCGCCCTGCACTGACGCGGCCCGCCCATGCGGTGCGCCCGCCCGCCACACGGCGCGTCCGCGCTCGTCGCCGCCCGGCCGGGCGCGCCCGATCAGGCCGCGCGCCGCCCGACCGGGCGTCCCACCTCCGGGTCAGTCCCGGCCGCAGGCCGTCCCCGCCGATGCCGGTTCGCCGCGTGCCCCCCACCGCTCGGCGTGCACGACGTCGGCCAGCGGGCGGCGCCGGGCCCATCCATGCCGTTCCAGGTCGGGCCGAGCGGCGAGCCGCGTCACCGGCCCGAGGCACAGCCAGGCGACCGGTCGGATCCCGGCCGGGATGCCGAGCAGGTCCCGCACGAACTCCTCCCGGTAGAACGACACCCAGCCCACGCCGAGCCCCTCGGCGGTCGCGGCGAGCCACAGGTTCTGCACCGCCAGGCACACGGAGTACAGGCCCGCGTCGGCGATGGCGTGCCGGCCGAGCACCGCCGGCCCGCCGCGCGCCGGGTCATAGGTCACGACCAGCGACAGGGACGACGTGAGCACCCCGTCGATGCGGATCCGGGCGAACCGCTCGGCCCGTTCCCCCGTCAACGTGTCCGCGAACACCGCCCGTTCCCGCTGGACGTGACGGTGGAAGGCTCGCCGGGTCCCGCCGTCGATGATCTGGACGAAGTCCCAGGGCTGGCTGAGCCCCACACTCGGCGCGGCGTGCGCGGCGGCGAGGATGCGGGTGAGCACCTCGGCCGCGACCGGCGCGCCGGTGAACTCGCCGCGCACATCCCGGCGGCGGTGTACCAGCTCGTACAGCGCGGCACGCCGCAGGTGGTCATCCAGATCATGGTGGACGGGCATGGCAGGCTCCCGCTGTCGGGCCGCCCTGGACGGGCGGCGTCGAGGCGGGGCCGGTCTTCGGACTTCCGGATCGACGTCGTACCGTCCGCCTTCCCAGGCCGGTCAGGCCCAGTGGCCGCGCGTGCGCGCGTGGACGGCGACTCCCCGGTCACCGCGGCGGGCCCGTGCCGGACTCCCACCGGCTTCCCGATTCTCCCCGGTCACCCGGGGCACCCCGCGAACATCGCCACCCAGCACCGTACCCTCCGATCACCCGCGCCGGCCCCACCACCCGCATTCCGGCGCCTCGCGAAATCCCGGGTGGCGGCCGGCCTCCTCGTGACGGGCTTTTCTCTCCGGTATGGTCATGGCCCACGCTGGACGTCCCGGCAGGGGCACGATCCGGTCGCGTCCTGGTGGGGAACAAGGCGTCGGGGAGAATGGTGACAGGCATCGGCACGCGGGTATCCGAACGTCAGGCCGGGGATACCCGGCGGCCCTGCAGCGCCGACCGCCCGATGCGGACCTCTCCGGCGACCCCGCGTCAGCCACGCCCTGGCCAGCCATTCCGCACCCGGTGGAAATGTCACTTTTCGTGCGGGCAGCAGGGATGAGCGAGCCGTCCTTCCCGGCGCCGCTGCTCCCCGGCGAGCCCCTGCGGCCGTTCGATCCGAGGTGGATCGGGGAGTACGAGGTGCTGCGGGTCCTCGGCGAAGGCGGGATGGGGACCGTCTACTACGCCGTCACCAGCCGCGGCACACCCGTGGCGGTGAAGGTCATCCGGGCTGAATACGTCGCCGACCCCGGTTTCCGGGACCGATTCCTTCGGGAGATCCGGAACGCGCAGCGGGTCGACCCGTTCTGCACCGCCGCCGTGATCGACGTCAGCACCGGGGACACTCCCTTTCTCGCCACGGAGTACGTCGACGGGCCGGACCTGCGCCGCCAGGTGACCGAGGGCGAGACGCTGTCGGGAAACGACACGAAGCGGTTCGCGATCGGCGTCGCGACCGCGTTGCGCGCCATTCACCACGCCGGCATCGTGCATCGCGATCTCAAGCCCGGAAACGTCCTGCTCGCGCTGCACGGACCCCGGGTCATCGACTTCGGCGTGGCCTCGGCCCTGCTCGGGCGGGACACCGGCGACGTCCGGACCGAGCCGGCCGTCCCCCAGTGGCTCACCCCCGCGTTCATGGCTCCCGAGCAGGCGCAGCTCGCCCTGCACGGAGGCCAGGTCGAGATCACCTACGCCGCGGACATCTTCGCCTGGGCCGGCGTGGTGGTCTACGCGGCGACGGGTCGCACGCCCTTCGGGGACGGGGGCTTCGCGGACATGGCGTCCCGGGTGCGCTTCGACCCGCCGGATCTGCGCGAGCTGCCGGCGGATCTCGAGCCGATCGTCTCCCGGGCCCTGCACAAGGATCCCGCGCGGCGGCCGACCGCCCGGCAGCTGCTGTCGAGCCTGCTCGGCGACGACGAACCCGATCCGGTGCGGGCCGGCGACGCCGAGGCCCGGCGCGGCTGGGAGACCACCGTCGTCGTGGGCCTACCGGCCGCGGCCGGGCAGCCCGACGCCCCCGGCACGCACGCCGGGACCGGGGACGCCGGCACCGACACGGCGTCCCCGCCGCCGAGGCCACGGCGAGCCGGCCTGCTCGTCGCGACGGCCGCCGGCGCGGCCGTCGCCGTCCTCGCGGCCGTCCTGTGGCTCGCGCTCAAGCCGCAGGCGGGCGCGCGGCTGGGCGCCTGTCCCACCGTCACCCTCCAGACGGGACAGGCGAACACGCCCTACTACAACTACGGCACCGTGCTGAAACGACACATCGAGGCCCGGTATCCGGGCACCACCGTGAACGTGGCGGCCACCAACGGCACCGCGGACAACCTGAACCGTCTGCAGGACGGCGCGAGCTCCCTCTGCGTCATGGCGGTCAGCCAGCTGAACACCACGGTGGACGCGCGGTTCGGCGTCAACCAGTTCGACAACGAGCCGCTTGACGCCCTGCGCACCGTGGGACCGCTGTGGCTCGACCTGGTCCACCTGATGGTGCGCGAGGATGCTCCCGTCACCAGCGCGGCGCAGCTGTGTGGCAGGCGCGTCTCCAGCGGCCTGCTGAACTCGGGCAGCCGGCAGATCGGCGAGGTGCTGATCAGGAACGTCCTGAGCTGCCCGGTCACCATCGAGCCCAAGGGCCTCGACAGCAGCCTGGACGACCTGCGCACCGGGCGGATCGACGCCGTGCTGTGGGCGGGTGGCGCGCCGACCCCGCAGATCACCAGGGCGATCGGGGCCGGCCTTCGCCTGCGGATGCTGCCGCTGGCGGACTATCTGGCCCCGATGGCGCGTAACTGGGACGACTACTACCGGCCCCTGCTCGGGACCCGGTTCGTGGCGGGAGGCGTCTACGAGACCGCGACGATCACATCGCGGGACTACCCCGGCGTCGGACAGGTCCCCACTGTGGGCGCGCCGAACGGCCTGGTCGTCAACCAGAGCGCCGACCCTGCTCTGGTCGCCTTCACGGCCCGCGATCTCGTCGAGCACCGCGCGGACTTCGAGGGCGCCCTGTGGGGCGACGACTCCGACGGCCGGCACTTCGAGACGGCGAACCGGGCCATCACGACCAGCTCGGTCTACTGTCTGATCCCCCTCGCCCCCGAGGCCGCGCGTTACTACGCCGGCATCGGAATCCAGCCCGCCTGCGACCGCCACTGACCCGAGCCGCCGGATCCCCGGCCGGTTCGCCCGTCCCGTTCCAGTCGACGAGCTGGACGATGACGCCGTTGGGGTCGCGGACCTGGAACGCCCGCTCCCCCCACTCCTCCTCGGTCAGCGGCATCGTGATCGCCACACCCTCGGCCCGCAGCCGCGCGAGCTCGCCCTCCAGGTCCTCGACGACGAAGGCGAGGATCAGGCCCCGCGCGTGATCCTCACGCTGGTCGGCAGGCAGCGTGGCCAGGCCGCGGCGTAGGAAGACGACGTTCACCCCGGCGTCGTCGCGGGCCAGCGAGGCGAAGCCGTCCGCCGCCATCCGCTCGGTGAACCCGAAATGCCGGGCGAGGAAGCCCGACGACGCCGCCACGTCGTCGACGTTCAACGAGACCGCGGACGAACTGATCTTCACATGAACCCCCACGAGAGCCATCGACCAAAATGACGTACGCCGTACAGGATACATCGTACAGAGTTCTGTCGACGATGATGACCAGGTGGTCGACGAACGTTCGAGTGCCGGCGACCCGGCACGCACCCTGGAACTGCTGTGGGGCACGGCACCCGCGGGCCCCCGCCGCGGTCCGGCCCGCGGGCTGACGCTCGCGACCGTGATCGACGCGGCCGTCGCGCTGGCCGACCGCGAGGGGCTGGCCGCCGTCACCATGCGGGCACTCGCGCGCCTGCTCGGCGTGGTGCCGATGACCCTCTACACCTACGTGCCGGGCAAGGCCGAGCTGCTCGATCTCATGCTGGACGCCGTCTACGCCCGGATGCCCCGCACCGACACCGCGGGAGCGGGGTGGCGGGAACGGCTCGCTGCCGTCGCGGAGGAGAACCGGGAGCTGTTCCGCACACACCCGTGGGCCGCCGAGGTCTCCACGCTGCGCCCGCCGCTGGGCCCCGGCCTCATGGCGAAGTACGAGCACGAGCTGTCCGCCCTCGACGGCCTCGGCCTCACCGACGTCGAGATGGACGACTGCCTGACCTACCTGCTGACCTTCGTGCAGGCGAACGCGCGGTCGGCGAACCAGAAGGCGACGACGATCGCCGCCGAGCAGGACGGGCGCGACGACGCCCGCTGGTGGGCCCGGGTCGGCCCCCTGCTCGCCCGAGTGCTCGACGAGCAAAGCTATCCCCTGGCCAGCCGGGTGGGCGCCGCCGCCGGCGAGGCCCACGGCAGCGCCCACGATCCCGACCACGCCTACCGCTTCGGTCTGGCCCGCGTCCTCGACGGCCTGGCAACCCTCGTCGAGCGCGACGTTCCACAGCCAACCGCCCGGTACGCGGACGATGCGCCTTCCCACGCGTCACCGCCACCACCGGCTCCGCGACCCACCTGAACGGCCCCCTGCTCACCCGGGCCCCGGGCCCGGATTCGCGCGCCAGGCGCCGCCTACTGGCCGAAGGAGTAGCGCAGACGCGCGTTGATGAGCTCGTTCATCCGCCAGCGCAGCCCGCCGACGACCTCGGGCGCGGGCTCGTCCGGGGCCAGCAGTGTCCAGCGCAGACTCGTCCCCTGGCCCGCGGGCTCCAGGTCGAACCGGATGACGTAGCCCGGACGGTTGGTCCACAGCGACGACCAGACGACCAGGTGCGGCCGGTCCGCCTCGATCACCCGGGGCGGGACCTCGCCCCTGTGAGGGATCAGCCACACCCGCCGGGGGTCGCGGTTCGGCGTGGTCAGCGCCTCCCAGACCACCCAGGGGGGAGGCGGCTGCCCCCGGCGGCGCGACCCAATCACATGCACAGAACGTAACGGTAGTGGCGATGTGCGTGGGTGTCGACGCGTTTTCCGCCGACCCGAGCCGATCCCGGCGCCTTCCACCAGGCCCGGCCGCCGCTCGGTCGCACGCCATGGTGGGCACCGGCCCGTCCGGCTGGCGACGCCGCGGGCGCGACCCGGCTGCCAGGCCGGTGGCAGGCTGGAGCGGTGCAGGAGGCGAGCAGGACGACCAGTGCGGCGCCGTCGGCGGCGGATCCGTTCGTCGACGATCCCGACGGCCGGCCCGGTCTGGCGATCAAGCAGGCCGAGCAGGCCCTCATGCGGGAGAAGACCCGTGTACTGCGGGCGTTCGGCCTGTCCGTTCCCCAGTACGCGGCGATGCTGTCGCTGTCGCGGGCGCGGGAGGGGGGCACGTCCGGCGCGCAGCTGGCCCGGCGCTGCGGGGTGACACCGCAGGCGATGGCGAGCCTGCTGGCGATCCTGGAGGGTCGGGGGCTGGTGTCCCGCGGCGGTTCGCCCGTCCACGCGAAGGTCCAGCTCGCCCAGCTCACCGAGGCCGGCCGGGAGCTGGTGAGCGCCGCCGACGCGGCGGCCGTGGCCGTCGAGCGCCGGCTCGCGGACGCCTTCACCGACGCCGAGCTGGCCACCCTGCGCACGCTGCTCGCACGGGCGACGGCCGTCCTGTCCACCTACGCCGCGACCGACGCCACGCCGATATCAAGCCTCTGATACGTATCAAGCCCTTGATATAGGCTCGCGGTCGTTCGCTCCCCCGACGGCCGAGGAGTCGCATGACCATCCCCGACAGCCACCGCGACCTGCTCGAACGGCCGCTGTTCGGCCACCTGGCCCAGCTGCGACCGGACGGGCGCCTGCAGTCGAACCCGGTCTGGTTTCGCTGGGACGGCACCCACCTGCGCCTGACCACGACCAGTGACCGCCAGAAGGGGCGCAACGCCGTCGCCGACCCGCGCGTCGCCCTGTCCGTGCACGACCCCGACCAGCCGTACCGCTATCTGGAGGTGCGCGGCGAGGTCGAGGCGATCGAGCCCGATCCTGACGGCGCGTTCTTCGACGTCCTCGCCCGCCGCTACCAGCTGCCCTACGACGGCCTCCCCGACGCCCCGCGCCGCGTCGTCCTCGTCATCGCCCCGCACTCCGCCTCCTGGCAGTAGTCGGTCACCTGCCAGGCCATCTGACGCTGAGCTATCTCGACGACGTGCTGCTCCTCGACGTCGCCGACGACGGCGCGGGCTTCGCGACGGACACCCCGTCCCCGGCGGGACGGTACGGGCTGGCAGGGATGCGCCGCCGGGTCACCCGGGTGGCCGGCACGCTGGCCATCGAGTCGGCGCCCGGCGACGGCACGACCGTCAACCATCCTCGGCTGAGCGACCCGGACGCGCCGGGCCTCGGCCGTCCGCCGGTCGTCCGCCGTCCCTCGACGCGGCCGGTCAGTCGATCGGCACGACCCGCAGGCTTCGGGCGATCGGCTCGACGTCCACGGCACCCCGCACCCGGTCCCACCTCGTCCCGACCTCGTCAGGATCGCTGGTAGACCCGCAGGTAGTCGATGTCCATGCTGGCCGGGAACGGCGTGCTGGCGTCCACGCCGGCGCCCAGCGGCTTCCAGGTTCCGCCGACGCTGAGGTTGGCGATGACGAAGAACGGGGTGTTCTTCACCGCACCCGGGTCGGTGACGGTACGCCCCATCTTCTGGCCGTCGACGTACCAGGTCAGGCCGTCGGGCTCCCAGTCGAGACCGAAGACGTGCCAGTCGGCGGAGGCGTCGGAGATGGTCGCCTGCTGCGGTGAGCAGGGGTGCCCGCAGGCACCGCCGCCTCCACCCCAGTGCGCGGTGAAGTGATATTCGGTCGGGTTGTTCCCCGGGATCTCGAAGACGTCCATCTCGCCCGTGTCGGGCCAGCCGGCCGCGCCCTGGCCGCTGCTGACGGGCAGTTCCCACATCGACGGCCAGAATCCGTTGCCGCGGGGAATGCGCACCCGCCCCTCGTAGTAGCCGTAGGTGTACGAGAACCCGCGGTAGCCGGCGGGCGGGGTGCCAAAGGACGCCGGCCAGGGCCCGGTGCTCACCATGCCGGAGCGGATCTGCCCGTCGGCGTCACGGGTCGCGGTCAGGTGCAGCGCGCCATCCGCGACCGTGACGTTCGGGTTGTTCGTCGCCGCGGTGTTGAACACCTGCTTCTCGTCGTTCCAGGGCAGGCACAGCGCGCGGAAACTCGGGTTGCACAGCTGCCAGCGGGTCCGGTCGAGGTCGGTCCCGGTGAAGTCGTCCCCGAAGACGAGCCGCCAGCCCGCGCCGGCCGGCGGACCGGACGGCGTCGGTCCGGCCGGCGGCACGGCCGCTGACGAGCCCGCGCCTGACGCGACCGTGGCCGGCGAGGCGGACGGTGCGGGGCTGGCCGCGGGCGGTCGCGCCGTGCCCGCCGCCGACCCGCCCGGAGACGGGGATGCGGGCGGCGTCGCGCCGGGCGGCGTGGAGACGACCGCGCCCTGCGCGGCGCCCGTGGGCACCGTGACGGACAGGGTCGCCGACGCCGTGAGGAGGCCTCCGCCCTCACTGACCGCTGTACTCGCGGCCGCCGTACTCGCGGGTGTCGGGCCGGGGGGCGTCGGGCCGGCGGGCGTCGTGGTGGTGGGCGTCGGGAGCGCGGGCGTGGCGGTCGAGGCGGGCGAAGGGGTCGGGGTCGGTGGCGTCGCGCTGGCGGGTGAGGCGCCGTTGGACGGCGCGGAAGCGGTGGCGGTCACCGTGACCGGACCGCTGTAGCCACCCGGGACCAGGAAGCCCACGACGACACGCCCGTCGGCGTCGGCCGTGGCCGACGTCTCGGCGCCCAGGCCGTCGCCGACGGCGACGAGGCGCACCGCGGCCCCGACCGGGAAGTTCCGCCCGCCGACGAGCACCACGTCCTTCTGGAACAGCACCAGGGTGAGCCGCGGCGCCGTCGCGGACGCGCCGGGCAGCGCGGCGACAGCAGCGCCGTCGGGGGACGCACCCGGCACCGGGCTGGGCGCGGAAGCGACCGAGGCAGCGGGCGAGGCGATGGCGACCGAGGCAGCGGGCGAGGCGATGGCGGCCGAGGCGGGCGAGGGAGAGACCGAGGGGGCGGGCGCGGAGCCGGACGGGTGGTCGGAGGTGGCCTCGGCGGCCGGAGCCACCGCGATCGCCAGCGCGAACGCCAGTGCCACCCCGGCACTCGCCTGGCGCAGAGGCGGACGACCGCCACGTCGCAGCATGGACGCATCGTAGAAGGTCCAGAACGGTACGCATCCGCGTTCACCGCATCCTCACCACCCGTTGTGTGACCGTCGTGGACGATCTGGCCGTCCTCGGCCGCTGTAGGGATCGCGCGAGGATGGCCAGTTCCTGCTGGAGGGACGGCTGTTGTTGGCCACTTTCGGTGGGCGGTCTTCTGTCGCGGTTGGCCAGATTGATCAGACTCGGCGGTCCTTGTCGTCCGTACCCGCCGGCACGGCAGGGCGGGTACGGGCTGGTCGGGGATCGGCCGTGCTGGGCGTGACCAGCCGGTTCGACCGCGATGGCGGGCATGATGATGCTGTCGCGGCTAGGGTGGCCTTGGTGCGCCGGGAAGTCTGGTCGGCAGTGTGTGACCCGACCCCTCGGTGAGGAGCGCCGTCGTGAGCCAGACCCCGCCTCGCCGGTTCAGCCTGTTCGACCGCAGGTCGTGGCCCGAGACCCGCCGGATCACCGCGATCCTTCGCAGCGAGACCATCGGTGGCGGGCTGCTGCTCGCCGCCACGGTTCTGGCCCTCGTGTGGGCGAACTCGCCCTGGTCGGACTCCTACCAGTCACTGCTGTCCTACCAGGTCGGCCCCGCCTGGGCGCACCTGAACCTCACCTTGGCCCAGTGGGCCGCCGACGGCCTGCTGGCGATCTTCTTCTTCGTCGCTGGGCTGGAACTCAAACGCGAGTTCGTCGCCGGAGACCTCCGCGACCCGCGTCGCGCCGCGGTCCCGGTCCTCGCCGCCGTCGGCGGCGTCGTCGTCCCGGCCGTGCTGTACACCCTGGTCAACCTCGGCGGCGACGCCGCACGCGGTTGGGCGATCCCGACCGCCACCGACATCGCCTTCGCACTGGCGGTACTGGCGGTCATCGGCCGGCACCTGCCATCCGCGCTGCGAACCTTCCTGCTCACCCTCGCGGTGGTCGACGACCTGCTCGCCATCGCCATCATCGCCGTCGTCTACACCCGTCACCTCTCGGTCGGCCCGCTGCTGGGCGCGCTGCTGCCGCTGGCGCTGTTCACCGTGCTGGTGCAGCGTCGAGTGCGCTCATGGTGGCTCCTGCTGCCCCTGGCCACCGTCACCTGGACGCTGGTCCACGCCTCCGGCGTACACGCCACCGTCGCCGGCGTGCTGCTGGGCTTCGCCGTGCCCGTGCAACGCAGCACCCGCACCGGCCGGACGGACGCGGGACCAGGACTGGCCGAGCACTTCGAGCACCGCTTCCGACCCCTCTCAGCCGGGGTGGCGGTGCCCATCTTCGCGTTCTTCTCCGCCGGAGTCACCCTCGGCGGCCTGAGCGGACTCACCGACGCCCTGACCGACCGCGCCGCCCTTGGCGTCGTGCTCGGTCTCGTCGTCGGCAAGCCTCTGGGGATCATCGCCGTCACCTACCTGGTGGCCCGCTTCACCCGCGCCACCCTCGCCGACGGGCTGGCCTGGGTCGACGTCCTCGGTCTTTCGGTCCTGGCCGGTATCGGATTCACCGTCTCCCTGCTCATCGGTGAACTGGCCTTCGGCACCGGCAGCGCACGTGACGATCATGTCAAGATCGCTGTCCTGACCGGTTCCTTGACCGCCGCCCTGCTGGCCACCGTGGCGCTCCGTCTCCGCAACCGTGTCTACCGACGGATACACGAAGCAGAAACCGCCGACCGCGACCACGACGGCATCCCCGACGTCTACCAGGACCTGACCCGCCCGGCAGTCGACTGAACCAACCCACGGCACACCGTCCGTCCGGATGCCGAAACGTGGCCCGGCTGACGGCAGCAACAGAACCGCCTCCAACCCACCCGACACTTTCCGTGAACCGGCCAACCATTCCGACTGTTGGCCATCTACTGGCCAACAGCCACAGCGCTCAGCTACGAGGAGTCCGCGCCTATTTGAGCAGAAGCCCTGGGGGTGCTGTCGGGAAGTTGAGCAGTTCTGGGATGCCGCAGGTGGGACCCGATCGGGTGTGGTCGTCGCTGACCGTGAGCGGTGATGCTGGTTATGGCGCTGTTGCTGCGGTTGTGTGGTGGTGGGCGGGGCTGGTGTGGATGGTGGCGGCGGACAGTCGGCGGAGGTGGCGTAGGAGGTGGGCTTCGGCGGCATGCGCGACGTCGTGGGCGGCGGTGAGCGTCAGGTTCGCGTCGACGGTGACGTCGGCTTCCGCGCGCAGGGTGTGGCCGATCCAGCGTAGGCGCAGTTCGCGGACGGTTTCGATGCCGTCGGTGTGGAGCAGGGTGCTGGTGGCTTCGGCGACCATGTCGGGGTCGACGGCGTCCATGAGTCGGGCGCCGACGACGCGGGCGGCGGAGCGTAGGACCCCGAGGATCGCGGCGGTGATCGCCAGGCCGATGGCGGGGTCGGCCCAGTGCCAGCCCAGGGCGACGCCGGCGGCGCCGAGGAGGACCGCGAGGCTGGTGAAGCCGTCGGTGCGGGCATGCAGGCCGTCGGCCACGAGCGCGGCGGAGCCGATTTTGTGGCCGACGCGGATGCGGTAGCGGGCGACGGTCTCGTTGCCGACGAAGCCGATCAGCCCGGCGGCTGCCACCGCGGCGAGGTGGTGGATCTGCTGGGGGTGGAGCAGGCGGTCGATCGCGGCCCAGGCGGCGAGCACACTCGACAGGCTGATCATCGCGAGGACGGCGAGGCCGGCGAGGTCTTCGGCGCGGCCGTAGCCGTAGGTGAACCGGCTGGTGGCTGGGCGGCGTGCGAGGGCGAAGGCGAGGAGCAGTGGGATCGCGGTGAGCGCGTCGGCGACGTTGTGCAGGGTGTCACCGAGCAGCGCCACTGACCCGGACAGCACGACCACGATGGCTTGCAGGATCGCGGTCAGGCCGAGACCGGCCAGGCTGATCAGAAGGGTGCGGCGGCCGGTGGTGTCGGCTTCCAACGCGTCGTCGATCTGGTCAGCGCTGTCGTGACTGTGCCCCCCGGCAAGCTCGGACAGGCGGTGGCGAAGCCGGGCCCACCGGCCGGCCGGGTGATGGTGATGCCCGTCGTCGTGCGTGTGCCCGCCGTGAGCATGCCGGTGGCCGGTGTCCATGTCTCGCGACGATAGACGAAAACGATCAATGCGGCCTGGTCGCATCTGCTACCACATCGCACCTGCTCCGACGGTGCATGCACCTGGGGCCGCTGCCCGTCGCGGCACGGGTGCGTTGTCAAAGGGTAGGCGCGGCCTTCGTTCGGCTGCGATCGAGGAGACGCAGGACGGGTTCGACATCGCGGGCCAAGTGTTCGCCGCGGGGTGTGAACGCGAAGCGCCCGTGATCGTCGGTGTGGAGCAGTGCGGCGCCGACGGTGTGTTCGAGGTGGTGGATCTGCCGTCGAAGGGCGTCGGGTGCCGAGGACGCGTGCTCGAGCGCTGGCGTCAGTGCCGTGTGTAGGGATCCCGCTGGCCAGCCTGCGCCGCACAGATGGCGTTGTTGGCCAGCCGGGCATCGACGAGGTGGCGGCTACTTGGCCGTTTTCGCTGCGACCGGCTGCCCGGCGCGGACGAGGCCGCGCCGGGTGAGGTTCGGAACAATGGCCGGTCCAGGCCGATCGCCCCGGTGTGGGGCGCTGCGGTGTCGGTTTTGACGGTCTTTCCTTTCCGCGTGTTCAGCGCCTGGGGACGGCGCCCGTCGCGAGGAGGGACTCGGCGGTCTCGATGATGGTGGTCCGCACGTCGCGGGTGGTCCAGCCGAGTTCGGCGCGTGCCCGGGCGGACGAGGTGCCGGCGGGTGTGTCGAGAAGCGGCAGCGCGAGTCGCATGGTCGGGTTGACGTGTGCGCCGAGCCGGACCGCCCAGCTGGGTATCGGCCTGCGTGGGATCTGATAGCCGCGAGGACCGTATTCCTGGGCGAGGATCTCGGCGATGTCCGCGAGCCAGATCGGGGCGGTCGCCAGGATGTACCGGCGGCCGGCGGCCTGTGGCGTCTCGAGCGCGAGCCGGTGTGCGGTGGCGACGTCGCGCGCATCGACGGGTGCGAAGCCGAGCCGGGGCAGGGCCGGTAGCTGACGGGTGAGCAGTTGTTGGACGACGTCGATCGAGACGTTGGTCTTCGGGCTGTGGGTCGGGCCGAGGACCAGGCTCGGGTTGAGCGTGACGAGTTCGACTCCGAGCCGCTCGGCTTCGGCCCAGGCGGACCGTTCGGCGAGCGTCTTGCTCTTGGCGTACGGCTCACAGCGATCGACGACCGACCAGTCGTCTTCGGTGCGTTCCCGTCCGTCGGACAGGTCGTGCCCGCTGCGGACGGCGTCGACGGACGACGTCAGCGCGACGCGGCGGACCTGCGCGCGGCGTGCGGCTCGTAGTACGCGCAGGGTGCCGTCGACGGCGGGGCGGATCAGCTCGGCTTCGTCCTTGGGTCGGTACTTGGGGGCGGGCGAAGCGACGTGCTCGACCACCGTGACGCCGTCGGCGGCGGCGTCCCATCCAGCGTCGGTGTCGAGTGACGCCTCGACCAGGTCGAGGCGGCCATGGGTGCGTTCGGCGGCGGCTCGCAGATGGTCGACAGGCGCGCGAGACAGGTCTCGGACCGTGCCACGGACATCGAAGCCGTGGTCGAGCAGGTCGATCGCGCAGTGACCGGCGAGGAAGCCAGTCACTCCGGTGACGAGTGCCAGCGGTCGGGACATCGGCTGCTCCGGTGGTAGACATGAATATCTAAGCGATGCTCAGATGGCAGACTAAGCAGTGCTTAGATATCGGTCAAGCCGTTAGACTTCGGCCATGGGGCAGAGCGCCGACCAGCAGCCCGACGTCGACAGCCGGCCTTACCACCACGGCGCGCTACGCAGCCAGCTCCTCGCCGCGGGACTGGAGCTGGTGAAGGCTGAAGGCGTCGGGGCGCTGAGCCTGCGCAGGCTGGCCCGGGAGGCCGGGGTCAGCTCGGGCGCGCCCTATCACCACTTCGCCGACCGGGCGGAGCTGATCGCGGCGATCGTCGTCGACGGGCACGAGCTGCTGTTCACCCGGCTCGAAACCGCTCGAGCCGTCAGCTCCGACGCCGTGGCCGCGCTGCGCGAACTGCTCGTCGCCTACGCCAGCTTCGCCGTCGACCACTCCGCACACCTGCGCGTGATGCTGCGCCCCGAACTCGCCGAGCCGGACGCGCACCCGGAGGTGACGTCGGCCGGCGCTCGCCCGATCGAGCTGCTGCGGTCGATCGTCCAGGCCGCGCAGGACGAAGGCGCCGTCGCCCCCGGCGACCCAGAGCCCATGGTGCATCTGATCTGGTCGCTGGCGGTCGGCTACGTCACGCTGTGGCTCGACGGCCCTGTCGAGGCCCGCTGCGCCGCCCTCGGCACAACCGCCGACGACATGATCCGCCAGGTCGCGTCGACCGTCGAGGAACTGCTGCGACGACCACGAACCTAGCTGCGGGCACGACACCACCGCGGACGCCGAACGGAAGCGCAGCAGCCACCATCCTCCGACGCGAGTGAACTGGCCAACCATCACGACGAGTAGCCATCTCGCGCGGCGGCATATTCACCCCGGCGAGCGCTGTTGCGCCTGGATGGGTTCGCACCGCCGGTCCACGTCCTGTCGCTGACCGTGGCACGTGGTGCGCCCTGACCGGCGGACGCCGTGTCACGCGCGTGTGAAGGGATGGTGCGATGCCGAACTCGTACGTCTATACGGCGGCCGGCGGGCCCGAGGTGGAGGCGTTCGCCGATCTTCCCCGGCCGACGCCGGGCGAGGGTGAGCTGCTGGTCGCCGTGCGCGCGGCCGGGGTGAACCCGGCGGACTGGAAGCTGCGCGGCGGCTTCCGGATCCCCGGGATGTCCACCACCTACCCGATGGTGTTCGGGCTGGAGGTCGCCGGCACCGTCGTCGAGGTTGGCCCGGGCGTGGACGGGTTCGCCGTCGGCGACGACGTGTTCGGCAACCCCAGCACGGGCGGCTACGCCGAGTTCACCCTGCTGCCGGCCGCGGCCGCCGCGCGCAGGCCGGCGGCGCTGTCGTTCACCGACGCCGCGGCGCTGCCGGTCGCGGGCGGGACGGCCTACGACGGTCTCGCCCAGCTCGCCCTGCCGCCCGGCGCCACGCTGCTGGTCACCGGTGTCGGCGGCGGGGTCGGGGTCGCTGTCGCCCAGCTCGCCCGGCATGGCGGGCTGCGCGTCCTCGGTACGGCGAGCGAGGCCAAGCGGGAGTTCGTCGGGTCCCTCGGCGTCGTGCATGTCGCCTACGGGCCGGGGACGGTCGAGCGGCTGCGCGCGGCGGCCCCGGACGGTGTCGACGCCGTGTACGACCTGGTCGGCGGTGCCGCGCTGGAGGAGGCCGCCGAGTTGCTGGCCGACCGGAGCAAGCTGATCACGGCCGCGGACCGGGTCGCGGCGGCGAAACTCGGCGGAGCGGGCGTCGAGCGTGACCGTTCCGGTCGGGTCTACACGGAGCTCGCCCGCCTCGCCGTCGACGGCGTCCTGGACCCGCGGGTGAGCGCGACCTACCCGCTCTCCCAGGCGGGCGCCGCCCTGCGGGCGGTCGAGGACGGCCACGCCCAGGGCAAGATCGTGATCGAGGTCGCTCCGTGAGGGAGGACGCCGCGTCCCCCCGCGGACCGGGCGGGGACGGCGGGCCGCATCCGCTCGACAACCCGGCCCGGGCGGCCCTGCTGGGGCCGCACGCGCACCTCGCCATCCGCCGTGGCAGCGTCCTGCGCTACCCCGCCGACGTCACGCCGTTCATCGCCCTGCCCGACGAACCCGACGCCGAGACCTGGCGCGACGCGGCGGCGCTGCTCGGGCCGGGGGCGCTCCTGCCGCTCGCCGGCTTCACCGGCACGCCACCGCCGGGCTGGGAGGCCCTCGGGCACGTCCCCGGCGTCCAGATGGTCGGGGACGACGTCGCCGCCCGGCCCGATCCCGAGGCGGTCGTACTCGGCCCGGACGACGTCGCGGACATCCTCGCGCTCGTCGCGCGCACCCGCCCCGGGCCGTTCCTGCCCCGCACCATCGCGTTGGGCACCTACCTGGGCATCCGCCGCGGCGGCGAACTCGTCGCGATGGCCGGCGAACGGATGCACCCACCCGGCTGGACGGAGATCAGCGCCGTCTGCACCGACCCCGCCCACCGCGGCGAGGGCCTGGGCACCCGGCTCGTGCACGCCGTCACCGCGCTCGTCCGCGCCCGCGGCGAGACGCCGTTCCTGCACGCCACGGCGGCGAACACGACCGCCATCCGCCTCTACGAGCAGCTCGGCTTCCGGCTGCGCCGCGAGGTCGTCTTCACCGCCCTGCGCGTGCCGGGCGGCGACGGGACGGCCCCGAACCCGTTCGCCGGCCTCCACGGCGGCGACGCGTCACGCGCCGACGGCGCCCGTCCCGTGATCAGTCCTCCCCGGCAGCCGAATTCGCCCACTCGAGCACGAGGGGAAGAACAGGGCGCGGGACGGTGAAGCCGGTCGCGAGCCCGATCGTCTCGTCGTCGTACTCGGCCGAGAGCAGGTCGTCGACGCCGCCGGGGATCAGCCCGCGGTCCCGGAAGGCCGCGACGATGCGGCGCACCGGGCGGGTGAAGCCCCGCAGGCTGCGCTCCTCCCCGTACTCGCCGATCCGGTAGACCTCGTCCCGGCTGACGAAGCCCCCGAGTTCGGCGGCCCGCCGTAGGACGGCCGCCTGGACCGGGGCTTCGTCGGCGAGCCGGTCCAGGTCAGGGCCGCGGCGCGTTTGGTCAGCGCCACCAGTGGGACAGGGAGTCGCCGGCCAGGATCTGGACGGTCAGGACGGCACCCACGCAGGCCAGCAGGGGAACGACGACGAGGCGTTCGACCCGGCCGTCCGTGCGGGGCACCAGGACCGTCTCCATCCGCCAGGGCACCGGCCACAGCAGCGGGCAGCCCCGCGGGGTCAGGCAGTCGCCGAGCAGATGGGCGAGACAGCCCGCGACGACCGGGTAGGTCGCGAAGCTCATGTCCAGTCCGTGCATCCAGTAGACGGCCGCCCCGGCGAGTACGCAGTCCTTGAACCCGGACCAGAACTCGTGCCCCTCGAAGTCCAGGCCGAGGCCGCGCAGCCCGAAGCCGACGAGGACGAACAGCGCCGCCCACCAGCCGTACCGGACGTGCGTCGCCAGCTGCCCCATGGCCAGGCCCATGGCCAGGGCGAACATCAGCGAGTGGGTGGCGTGCCGGTGCCCTCCCGCGGCCCGGCTCACCCAGCGGCACATCGTGCGGGTCACGGGTCCGAGCGTCCTCGCGATACGCCCGGAGGGATGGTCGATGTCGGGCAGCAGCCCCGCGCCCGCGGCCACCACCGCCCCCGCGATGACCTGACTGGACGACAGGGACAGGGCGTGCGAGCCCCACCACTGCTCGCGGGACAGGGCTGGCACGGCCGCGAGCCACAGCACCGCACCGCTCAGCGCGTGCGTACGACCCATCACGGCAGACGAACCTTGTTGATCAGCACTCGGCGGACTCTAGCCTCCGCGACGTCACGGTCGCCGAGCAGGGGCGAGGACGGGATGTCGTCAGATGGCGCGATGGATCCCGACACGTCGGCGAGCCACGTCCACGACGACGCCGCCCGACCACCAGGTGGTCTACAGAGGAGCCGGCCGACGATAGCTCCCCTGACGAACGGCGGCGAGAATGAGGTCGCGAATCTCCTCCATCATTTCCATGACTTCCGCGTGTAGCACGGCGAATGATCCTGGTGCCGGATACATGCTGCGACCGTGGGCAATGCCATTACGACCGTCACACAAGGTCCGGTCGATGAGCTTGTCGCGTGTTGCAAAACTCGAGACCGGAAATCCGATCGCAGTCATGATCTCAGCAAGAACCGCGTAGCGGAGATTCGATTTCGTATCGACGATGCCGCCTTTCTGGAACCGTGCACGCGCGACGGTTGGCCGCGTCACTGCCTCCACAAGGGCCGCTATGCTGCTCTCGTCTCCGCCAGCGGCACGCCTGCTTAAGGACTGGAGGACTGTCCGGACGAGATCTTCGTTGAGCTCGTCCAGGCGCAGTCGGCGTCTGGCGACAAAGTCCACATAGCACTGGCACGACTCCTTGACAAAGCCCTCCCAGTGCGCATAGAGCATTGCCACCCCGCTCCGCGCCAGCGCCCTCGCCAAAGGCGATCCGGGAGACGAGCGTTCCGCCTCGGCGATAGCCGCGCCCAGCGCCTGCAGCTCCACCCTCCGCCAGGACAGGGCGTCGTCGAGTGCGTCCTCGACCTCACCAATCGTGCGTGATGCCACCGGTCAGCTCGCGAAGTACTCGCGCGCGCGCAGCACGAGCCTCGGGAATCGTCGCCGAGGACTGACTCCGGTCCCAGACGTATCCCTGAACTGGGGCGCCGACCAGATCCCGCGTATACGAGCAGCGAGATCGGTACTGGATCGACTCTCCCACAGATCGATGTTCGCGCACACACCCGCCGTCACGAACTCGAAACAGGCGATGGAGAACGGGCCCAGATGCCGACGACCATCCCATCGCCGCATGGCGTCATCACCTAGACTGTCCGCCAGGAGATGAAAGGTTCGATCAAAGACCAGCGGCTCGACCTGCGACTGTGGACCACCGAAAGCGTCCGCGGCCGAACGCATCCAGGAGGTTACGTACTCGCCGAACTCCTTTGGAAGTTCCGAGGAACCGCCGCCGTAGTCCGCCTGACAGAAGAATCGTAGAACCAGCTCCTGATAGTACGCCTGGTTCTCCTTCTGATCGGATACCTGGCATACAACGCGGAAATCGCTCGTCGACGAGAGCCGGGTGATCTCGGTATACATCGCCCGATTCAGCATTACGAGCAGACAATTGCGCGCTTCCTGCTCCGAGAGCCGAGTACCAGCATTGAGCCGCTGAAACATGTCGTACTTGGCGTTCGAATCGGATTCCTTACGGATTATCCTGAACTCCAGCTTTGCCCGCTTGAAATCCCGGCGCATCGCATCGGAGAAGACTCTTGAACCTGGCCCGGAGATCTCCCATCGATACCCATCGAGGTCCGGAAGATACTCCGTGCTCGACAGCGTTAGCGGCTCCGAGATGACTCCCGACTCGTCACGATAGACTCCCACAAACTGGAGGACCGTAGAGAGGCGCTGAACCCCGTCGATGACGTCCCAGACGCCGTCCGTCCGCTGCGAGACAAAGATCGGCGGAATAGGAATACCGAGAAGTATCGACTCTATCAGGCTCGACTTCTGGTCGCCATCCCAGCGGAAGATGCGCTGGAACTCCGGGTGGATCTCGATGTCGCCGTCGCGATAAAGCGACAGAACCTCACCGATGGACATCGGATAGCCATCGGTGTGGATCTCCTTGGCCCTGATGGAAATCTGTTCCTCTAGGGCCACCTACGCACACCCGTCTTCTCGGTCCACCGAACCGCCAACTTCTTTGCCTCCCAGCGAGGAACGTCGCATTGACGCCTGCCCATCGAAATATACTCCGGCCAGCCTACCGACCGTGTGGCCCTCCAGTACCCGTTACGCCACGGGAGCTGTTGACGTCAGCTCACATCGTCCGAACCCGCCACGCCCGCGGAGGTGTCTATCCGATTCGCGCGGCCGACCCCGATCCTCGACCCCGTCGGCCGCGCGGTGCCGCTGGGTCGGACCTGGATAGATTCGCACCCGTGCAGCAGGACCGGGAGCCAGGGTCGATGAAGGTTGGCACGGCGGTTGTGTCGGCAGCCGTCATCGGAGGGGCGGCAGGCTCGGTGCTCGCCGCTGGCCATGGCTGGCGGGCGGTCGTCCGGGGTGGGCTCGCGGGGGCGGCGGCGCTGGCGGCGGGCGAGGCGGTGGCGCGGGCCCGGCAGCGGCCGGGGGAGATTCCTGCGCTGTGGCAGCGGATCGCGACCAGCACCGCCCTGATCGCCCCGGTCGGCTGGGCAGGCGGGCGGCTGACGGGGGCCGGGCCGGTCGCGGTGGGCGCGGCGACGGGTGGCGTCGCCGGGCTGCTCGGCCTTCGACCACAGAAGGTGCTGCTCGGGCCGCCGTTCGGCGCGGCGGTGGGCGCGGCGCTCACGGCGCTCGCGGGTCGGCGCGGGCCGGTCCCGGCCGCCGTCGCCGCGGCCGTCACGATGGCCGCGTACCGGACGGCGTCGCCGCTGCTGTTCCCCGACGCGCAGGTGAGCCTGCTCGCCGAGCGGGTTCCCGTCGAGCGGCTGCCGTTCGTCGTGCCGCGCCAGGCACGCACCCGTCGCGTCGGCACCGGCTATGTCCGGGAGCTGGCCGAGGAGCTCGGCGGCCGCTACGTCGCCGACGCCGCCGACGTGGGCATCGTCGCCTCACTGGACGACCTGGCCGGCCCGGCGTTCGACCCCACCGCCGTCGACCCGCTGGTCCGCGAGTTCTACGAGCACACCACCCGGTTCGCGCTCGACATCGTTCCGCGCTGGCGGCTGTGGGTCCGCCCTGGCTATCTGCTCTACCGCAACGCCCTCGCTCGCCCGCTGGGCCAGGCGAACGTCCCCATGAACCAGCGGGAGACCCAACGCGGCATCCGCAGCCGCATCGACACCATCAGCCTCCCGGCGGACGCCGGCGCGGTGACGGTCCGCGGCTGGATCCGCTCGTTCGCCGACACCGACGAGCCGATCTACGTCGGCATCTACACGACCTACCGGGACGGCGACCGCGGCTACGTCAGCGTCGGCTTCCCGCTGCCGCAGGCCAGCTTCACCGCGACCCTGCTCCCGCTGGCCCGCTCCGACGGCGGCCTGCGGCTGACCAGCCGCAGTGAGCTGGAGCACCCCGGCCACTACCTCGCCTACCGCGACCAGTCCGACGACCGCCTCACCGCGCTGGCCGTCCACGGCTTCGCCGAGCAGCTCGACGTGTTCGCCCACGACGGTGAGCTGCGCGCCGAGCACGCCTTCTCCCTGTTCGGGATCCCGTTCCTGGTGCTCGACTACCGCATCAACCGCAAGGCACCCCGACCGGCCACCACCTCGCTCACGCCGCGCGGGTGACGCAGGGGGGCTACCAGACCGGTTCAGCCGGCTGGCCGGATGGTTCAGCCGGCCGGTTCGGGGGCGGGCTGACCGGTCGGTGCGTCGTCGTGGCGCAGGCGCCAGCCGCGGGCCCGTTCGCGCTCCCGCCAGAAGGCGGCGTAGCGGCCGTCGCGGGCGAGCAGGTCGGCGTGCGGGCCGCACTCGAGGACCCGGCCGCCGTCGAGCACGGCGATCTGGTCGGCGCGCACGATCGTGTCCAGCCGGTGCGCGATGATCAGAACGGTACGGTCGGCGGCGAGCTCGGCCAGCGCGGCGTACACGGCCGCCTCGTTCTCGGTGTCCAGCGACGCGGTCGCCTCGTCGAGCAGCACGATCGGCGCGTCCTTGCACAGCGCGCGGGCGATGGCGACACGCTGGCGCTCGCCGCCGGACAGCAGCCGGCCGCCCTCACCGACGGGGCTGGCCCAGCCGTCCGGCAGCCGGTCGACGATCGTGTCGACGCGGGCGCGGCGGGCGGCGTCGCGGACCTGGTCGGGTGTGGCGTCGGGGTTACCGAAGCGGATGTTGTCCTCGACGGTGGCGTCGAACAGGTAGACGTCCTGGAACACCAGGGCGACGCGACCCAGCAGCTCGGCGCTGGGCAGGTCACGGACGTCCACACCGCCGACCCGCACCGCGCCCGCGTCGACGTCGTGGAACCGGGCGATGAGCTTGGTGACCGTGGTCTTGCCCGCGCCGGACGTGCCGACGAGCGCGGTGGTGCGCCCGGCCGGGATCGACAGCGTCAGCCCACCGAGCACCTCGGGCCCACCCGGATAGGCGAAGCGAACGTCAACCAGCTCGATCCCGGCCTCGCCGGGTGGCCCGCCGTGCGCGCCCGTCGCCTGGTCCTCGGCCAGAGACGCACCCGTCGCCCGCGCCGCCGCGCCCTCAGCCCGCGCCGCCGTGGACGCCGGCGCCGCGGTCGGCTCCGGCAGGGGCGGGACGGTGAGCAGGTCGTCGATGCGCCGGGCGGAGGCCTGGCAGCCACGCAGGTCACCGGTCAGGCCGACGACCGCGTCGAGCGGACGCAGCAGGCTGATCCCGAGGACGACCAGGGCGATCATCCGGGCCGGGCGCAGCGCGTCGTCGGTGGCCAGAGCGAGCCCGGACAGCAGCAGGGCGGTGAAGGCCAGCTGCAGTCCCAGCTCACCCAGGTACTCGCCGGGCAGCGAGCCGACGACCTCGCGCCGCGCCGCGCGGTGCTGGGCGGTCAGCGCCTCGTCGAGCGCGGCCCGCCCGGCTGCGGTGTTCCCGGTGGCGCGCAGCGTCGGCTGGGCGCCGGCGAACTCGACGAGCCGCCCGCCGGCCTGCGCGGTCGCGGCGTGCTGGGCGGCCTCCGTGCGTGCGCTCAGCCGGCCCCCGAGCACCAGCGCGGCGACGACGACGGGGGCGGCGACCAGAGCGGCGAGCCCGAGCCGCCAGTCGTACGCGAGCAGGAACACCGCGATCGTGACCGGGGTGAGCAGCGCGCCGAGCAGGGCCTGGGCGAGGAAGACACTGCCCGCGACCCGGGCGGCGTCGCCGACGACCAGCTGCGGTACCTCGCCGGCCCGGGGTCCGTCGAACCAGCCCAGCGGCAGTCGGACGAGCTGCTCGCCGATGCGGGTGTAGAGGTCGCGGCGCCAGGCCGTGGACAGGCGCAGTGCCCGCGACCCCAGGTAGTAGTGCGCGACCCAGCCGACGGCGGCCGCGGCGGTGAGCGGGACGAGCCACCACCCGGCGCGGCCGGTGCGGCCGTCGATCAGGTCGATGAGCAGCGGGACGAGCACGCCGAACGCGACGCCCTCGCTCACGGCGTAGACGACCACCGCCACCAGGTAGCGGCCCAGGGCCCGGTGCTGGCCGGCCGGGACGAGGCCACGCAGCCCGCCGGTCATCGCGGGCCCCCCGCCGGCACGACGGTGCCAGGCGGGACGGCCTCGACCGTGGCCTCGCCGTTCTGGGCGTGCCAGAGGCGGGCGTAGCGGCCACCGGCGGCGAGCAGGTCGTCGTGCCGGCCGCGTTCGACCAGACGGCCGTCGTCGAGGACGAGGATCTGGTCGGCTTCGGTGATCGTGTAGAGGCGGTGGGCGATGACCAACAAGGTCCGGCCGACGGCGAGTTCGGCGAGCGCGTCCTGGATGGCGGCCTCCGAGTCGGGGTCGGCGAAGGCGGTGGCCTCGTCGAGGATGACGATCGGGGTGCCGGCGAGCAGCGTGCGGGCGATCGCGATCCGCTGCGCCTCACCCCCGGACAGCTGTGCGTCCTCGCCGACGACCGTGTCGTAGCCGCGGGGCAGGGCGAGGATCCGCTCGTCGATCGCCGCCGCGCGGGCCGCGGCGCGCACCGCCTCGTCGCCGGCCGTCGGGACGGCGAGGGCGATGTTGTCCCGGATCGAGCGGCGCAGCAGGACCGCGTCCTGCAGCAGGAAACCGACACGACGGTAGAGCTCGTCCCGGTCGATCTCGCGCAGGTCGACGCCGCCGAGCCGGATCGCGCCGCCGGTGGGGTCGGCGAAGCGGGCGAGCAGCATGGCCAGCGTCGACTTCCCCGCCCCCGACGGCCCGACCAGCGCCGTCACGGTTCCCGGTGCGAGGGTGGCGCTGATCCCTCGTAGCACCTCCCGGCCACCGCTACCCCCACCGGCATCGGCCTGGGCCGCGGCGTCGGCGTCGGCGACGACGGCGGCGACGGCGGCGCGGACGTCGTAGCCGAAGCGGACGTCGTCGAGTTCCATGATCAGCGGCGCGCCCACCGGACGGGCCCGGGCCGGCTCGACGGCCGGCGATGCGGGCTCGTCCAGCAGCGCGCCGATCCGCTCGGCGGCGCCCTGGGCGGTCTCCCGCAGCTCCTGGGCCAGGTAGATCGGAGTGATCTGCTCGAACAGGCCGACCCCGAGCAGCGCGAACGCCACCAGGTCCACCGGCTCGCTCCAGCCGGCCGCGACCATCGCCGTCCCGAGGGCGGTGACGACGAAGACGACGGTGGCCGGCGCGACGGTCGCCCTGGCGACGCCGCGGGGCCGCAGGAAGATCTGCTGGGCCTGCTCGTCGGCGTCGACGTAGTCGGCCGCGGCGGCGGCGAAGCGCGGCGCACCGCCCCGGTCGCCGCCGAACGCCTTGACGACGCTGATGCCGCGGACCGTCTCGAGCACCGCCGCGGTCAGCTCGGTGTTAGCCGCCGCGATGCGGGCCCGCTGCTCGGTGGCGCGCACGGCCAGGCGCATCCGGATCGTCTGGGCGACGGCGACCAGCGCGACCGTCACCAGCGCGAGCGGCCAGCTCACCCAGGCCAGGTAGCCGACGACGACCACCGGGCCGGCGATCGCCGAGGCCAGATCCCCGCGGGCGTGGGCGACCGCGTGGTGCAGGTCGGCGACGTCGTCCTGCACGATGGTGCGCACCCGGCCGGAGACCCCGCCGGCGAACCAGGCGAGCGGCAGCACACTGAGGTGCTCGGTCAGCCGGCGGCGCAGCAGGTGGGCGAGGTCGGCGTCGGCGAGGTGGGCGAGCAGGCTGGCCGACGCGTACAGCGCGAAGCGGGCCACGAGCAGGCCGACGGCCGTCCACGCCAGCGGCCACACCGGCTCCCCCTCGTCGCGCAGCAGCCGCCGCGCGATCTCCACCAGCGCGACCGTCGGCGTGACCGCGAGCACCGTCGCGAGCGCCTGCAGCCCCGCGGCGACGGTGATCCGCCCCCGCACCGGCCGTCGCAGCTCGTCGAGAGCACCCGACGCCGCCCCGGCCTCATCCCGTACGGTCATCAGCCACGCCGCCCGACTCCGCCGTTCGGCCTGCCAGAACCACCGGGGCCGCCAGAACCACCGGGACCGCCGGATCGGGACTCAGAGGCACACCGCCGCACCAGATCACCCTCCAGCCTTCCCCGCCGGAACTTCCATAGGTTAGGCACACCTAACCACAGACAGGTCCGACGTCGACGGCCAAGGCCCACGCACGGCCGTCGCCGTCGCGGGCCTGCTCATCCTCGCCTCGCCGTTGCTGCTGCCCAGGCTCACCGACCTGGACGACCAGCCCATACCGGCAACCGCCGCGCCCGCACTCCCGGACGCCAGCCCCTCATAGCTCGGATCGACGCGGCCAGCCGTTCAGGCGTCGGTGGTGGCGAGGACCGCCCAGCCCCGGGCGGGCAGGCGCACCGCGGCCTCGCCGGTACCGGCCTCCCGCAGGTCTCCCCCACCGGCGAGGACGTCCACGGCGCCGGGCGCGGGGAGGTCGGCCGGGTCGGCGGCGAGGTTGAGGGCCACCAGGATCCGTTGTCCTTCGGCGGCCGACTCGTAGGTCATCCGGGTGTTCGCCAGGAACACTGTCGCGGTGCGGGCGGCGTGCAGCCACGGATGACGCCGGCGCAGGCCGATGAGCTCCTGGTGCAGCCGGTAGGTCGGCCAGCCGTGGGGCGCGAGCTCGTCCGGCCCGGTGGGGAAGGCCGGACGGACCGCGTCGTCGCCGCCGACCCGCTCCTCCTTGAGCCCGGTGAAGGCCTGCTCGTCGCCGTAGTAGACGTTCGGCGTCCCGGCGACGGTGCACAGGACGACCAGCGCGTGGGCGAGGTGTGTGGGTTCGCGCAGCCGGCTGGCGAGCCGGGTGACGTCGTGGTTGCCGACGAACGTGAACGGGACGAACGTTTCGAGCAGTGCGTCATGCCGCTTCAACGCCCAGGCCAGCTCGAACAGGTTGCCGTCGTTGAGCGCGCTCCAGACGGCCTTCCACAGCTCGTACTGGGTGACGGCGTCCAGGCCCGACCGCCGCACGAGGTCGGCGTAGTCGCCGTGGATGACCTCGCCGACCAGGTAGGCGTCCGGGTGGGCGCGGCGCACCCGCGGGAGCACTCGAGCCCAGAACGCGGCGGGCACGGCATAGGCCGCGTCCAGGCGCCATCCGGCCGCGCCCCGGTCCAGCCAGTGGATCATGATCTCGGCGACATGGTCGGCGACGGCCGGGTTGTCGTGAGCGAGGGCGACGAGGCCGTCGTGCCCCTCGAACGTCGCGTACCGCGGGACGCCGTCCGGCCCGGCATCGCCGGTCGGGACGAACCACCCCGCCCGGGGTGCGCCCGCGCCCAGGGCCAGCGTCTCGGTGAAGGCGGGATGGGCCCGGCCGACGTGGTTGAACACCCCGTCGAGCAGGACCCGCAACCCACGGGCCCGGGCGGCGGCGACGAGCTCGTCGAACGCCGCGTCGCCGCCGAGGCGCGGATCGACACGCAGGTGGTCGACGGTGTCGTAACCGTGGGTGGTGGAGTCGAAGATCGGGCCGAGGGCGAGCCCGTTCACCCCGAGCCGCACCGCGTAGTCGAGCCAGTCACGCAGGTGGGCGAGCCCGCGCCCCGGCCAACGATGGGCCCCCGTGGGGTCGGCGCCGGTGAAGCCGAGCGGATAGACGTGCCACCACACCGCGTGGCGCACCCACGCGGGTTCGCGAGACAGGGTCACGCCCGCCGACCCGCACCCGCGACGGCTCGCGACCGGACGCACCACCATCGCCGCGACGCGGGAGGCCTCTGTGTCCCTCTTTCCACCGACATGATTAGTACGCTACCACGTACTAGTTTTGCCCCTCTTCCCACGGCGACCGTCCACAGCGCAGAGGAAGACCGCACGAGGGCCTGGCGGTCGGTGTAGGGCTGGGAGACGAGGCGACGCGAGGTCTCGGTAGGAAGCAGTCCCTCCACAGATCGCTTCGCCGAAAGAACCGCCGTGCTCGCCTGGCAGGCCCCCGACAACGCCCTGCTCAAGGTCACCTTCCGGCTGCTTCACAACATCACGATCGACCCCTGGGAGATCGGACTCGTTGCGGAAGCCGCCCTCGTCGTCCTCCACACCGGGTACCGCAGGGCCGCCTGACGCTCAATACACCAACATGCCATTGTTGTCACGCAATGTGACAGGAGGTTACGGGGAAAGGCTCACTGCTGATTCGGACGGAACCGGCGCTGTCAGGAATTCGACCCCGATTCAGAGTCGAGAACGGAGCCATACCGGACATCCGAGACCACACGAATTCTTCTCGACGAGCCCGATCGGGATGTGCTGATGGTATATTTCGTCGGAGCGCGTCACATCCGGGAAGCACCGTTCGACCGGCTGAACACCTGCGCGCACCCATCGAGAAGTGTACTTCTCGATGCAATA
The DNA here is from genome assembly GCF_059816245.1 of Frankia sp. RB5. Classification (NCBI taxonomy): domain Bacteria; kingdom Bacillati; phylum Actinomycetota; class Actinomycetes; order Frankiales; family Frankiaceae; genus Frankia; species Frankia sp. RB5. The sequence goes on along the minus strand of NZ_JCBATA010000068.1, from coordinate 14,538 downwards.
ATTCGGCAAGAGAACGATGCCCACGCTCGGCGATCGGACGCCAGTCTCTCCACACAAACCGGAAGAGCGAACGCGGTACCAGCGCCGATCGAGTCCTCGCCGGCCACCGGGAGCCACCTCGGCCATCAACGAACACGTATCCGTCGCGTTCCGCGCCGACCAGCCAGAGAAGCAGCGAAGGGTGCACCGCCATGATCCTCTCGTCGAACCTTCGTCACGCCGCCGACCGTGTGGTCCGGCAGGCCGAATGGCGCAGCCTGTCGGACGCGCTGGCGGCGGCACGACAGGGGCGACGAACAATCGTGGAGATCGCCGGGGACCCCGGAACCGGCAAGACCTGGCTGCTGTCGCGACTGGCCGAGGCGGCCGAGGCGGCCGACCGTTCACGATATACCGTACTGACTGCGGCCTTCCCGGTCCCCGGTAGCCGGCCAATGCGGCTGTTCGAGGACATGGCCTTTCCGAGCGGGACACCCGGAGACATTCGACCGCATCAGTCATGGTCGACCATACGTTTCGCCCTCCAGCGCCGGCTGGTGGCTGGTGGCGTCCTCTGCCTGGACGACGCGCAATGGGCGGACCCCGAGTCCGCCGGGTTCCTCGCGCAGCTGCTGTCCGATCCCCTGGCGGTCCCGCATCTGCTGGTCGTGGCACACCGGTCCCGCCAGACCTGTGCGACGATCCGCGACGCGCTCAGCAGAGCGGTCTCTCGGGGCGGCGCGGAACGCGTCGTGCTCGAGGCGCTGTCCGCCGGTCAGTCCGGCCGGCTTCTCGGGCTGTCCGCGCAGGAACCCAGGCTGACCGCGCTGCACCGGGCGGCCGGCGGCAATCCGCTCTACCTGCAGGCGCTGGCCAGGACACGCCTCGGCGTCGAGCCGGATACCGGCGCCGGTCCCGATCACCCAGATCCGTTCGATCTCCTCGACGTCACAGATCCGTTCATCGCGCAGATCCTCGCCGAGATGGTTCCCCTGACGCCCGCGGAGTCAGCGGTGATCGCCGCGGCCGCGGTCCTCGGCCGCTCCGCCGACCTCGCGGAGCTGGCCCGGGTGAGCGACACGACCCAGGACAGCACCTGCCAGGCCGTCGGGCGCCTGCTGCGCCGTGACCTGCTGCGCGCGCCGTCCCACAAGCCCCTGTTCGAGTTCCGACATCCGCTGGTCCAGCGATCCGCGTACTGGCGGCTGGACGGCTGTACCCGCTCACGCCTGCACCGCCGGGTCTTCCTGCTGCTGGGCGACCTCGGCGCGGCGGCCTCGGAACGGGCGGTGCACCTCGAACGCACCATGATCGGCCTCACGGACAGTGATCGCCAGGTCCTGGTGAAGGCGGCCATCGGCACCCAACGACCACAGCTCGCCGTCCGATGGCTGGAGGCCGCCCTGCACTCCCATCGGGCGGACGGCGGCGACGCCGCGCAGGGGCGGACGATCCGCCTGCACTACGCCCGGGCGCTCGCCACCGCCAACCGCTCCGGCGAGGGCCGACGAGTCCTCGACGAGGTGCTCGCCACGGATCGTCAGGACACCGCGGCCCGACTCGACGCCGTCATTCTGCACGCCCTCATCGACTGCCGGCAGAGCCGGTACGCCCAGGCGCGTGCCATGCTCAGCGCGGAACTCAGCGAGCAGCGGCACACCTCGAACGGGCCGCCGGTCACCCTCCTGGTCGTCCAGGCCAGCGTGGAGCTGTTCAGCGGCGGGCTGCCCTCCGAACAGGTGCTGGCCAGCACCGTGGAGCGGGCCCGCGACGCGAACGACCGGCAGGCGGAGCTCGGCGCCCTCGCCCTGAGCGGCCTCACCCGCCTGTTCCGCGGGCAGCCCGCCGCCGCGGTCCCCCCCGTGATCGCCGGCTGTCACCTCGTCGACGTGCTGACACCGTACGACATGGAGGGCCGGCCGGAGGTGCTGGGGCTGCTGGGCTGGACCGAGCTGCTCCTGCACCGGTTGCACGACGCCGAGCACCATCTCCTTCGCGGTGTGCGGGCCGCCCGGAGCACCGGCGACCGGCAGGCCCTCGCCGCGCTGTTCTGCGGACTCAGCGCGGTCCACCACGACGCCGGACGGCCGAAGGAGGCCCTCGCCATGGCCGCCGCGGCGACGGACGCCGTGCACACCGCGGGTGTCCGCCACGTGCGTCGGCTGGCTCTCGCGATGCGGGCCCGTGCCCTGGCCTGGAACGACGACGCGGGCTGCGACGAGGCGTTGGCGATCGCCGAGCGGGCGGCGACCGACGGTCGCCCGCGCGACTGTCGCTGGGACGGTGTCGCCGCGGTCTGTCTCGCCCAGGCCCTGTGGATACGCCACGAGCATCACCGCAGCCTGCGCACGCTCATCGCCTCCTGCGGCGGGTCCACACTGCCGGACGCGCCGGCATGCCTGCGTTCGATGTGCTTCGAGATGCTCACCGCCTGCGCGATCCGGCTCGGTCGCCACGCCGACGCCGTCGACTGGGCCCGGCACGCCGCGGCCGCCGCCTCCGTGCCGGGCGAGCAGGCCTACGCCATGTCGGCCGAGGGGAATCTGCGGATGGGCGACGATCCGCGCGCGGCCACCGCGCTCTACCGGCGCAGTGCGGACCTGTTCGCCCTGGCCGGCATGCCGGACGACCGCGCCCGGGCCCTGATCCGCGCGGCCCGCTCGGCGATCGCCGGCGGCGACCCCGAAGGCGCCGCCGACCTGCTGGCGATGGCGAAGAGCAGCGCGGCGAACCCGTGCGTCACCCAGTTGGAGAACGAGCTCACGCGGCAGCGGCCCACCCCGCCCGCGACCGGCAACGCCAGCCGGACCCTTCCGCCGGCACCCGCCCGCCCGGCCGCGATGGCCACCCTGACCAGGCGGGAGATGCAGATCGCGGAGATCGTGGCGATGGGCAAGCGCACCCGGGAGATCGCGGAGGAGCTGGGCCTGAGCCCACGGACGGTGGACGTGCACCTCACCCGCATCTACCGGAAGCTCAACGTCTCGTCCCGCACGGCGCTCAGTCGACTGATCACCGTCGCAGAACCGACGCTGGAGTCCGTCTACGCCGTTCCGGCCCCGAAGGGATGACCTGAGCGGGCCGAGGGCGCCCAGGAGTCCGACCGGGCGGGCTCATCCTGCCCCGCTGCGCTCCTGGCCAGGGGAGCCAGCAGGTCCCGCAGGCCCACCATGAGCTCCTCGTGGCCGTCCCGGGTGAAGAAGTGACCGCCGGGCAGCTCCCGGACGGTGAACTCCGCGGCCGTGTGCGCGCGCCAGGCGAGGATCTCGTCGAGGCCGACGAGTGGGTCCCCGGCACCGGCGAAGGCGTGGATCGGGCACGGGAGGCGCACCAGGTCCCGCGGCCGGTCGCTGAGGCACACCCGCAGGTCGGCCCGGACCAGCGCGACCGCCGCCGCCAGCCAGTCCGGGTAGCGAAGCATCATGGCGGACATGCCGCCGAAGCGGACCAGTTCCCGTCCGAGTTCCACGTCGGACAGGGCGGTGGCCTCGGCGAGGACGACGGGCAGGTGCGGCGCCCGGGCCGCGCCGACGACGAGGCAGGCGGGGGCGGGCGCCGCCCGGGTCAGGCGGCGGCGCACCAGCGCGTGGGCGACGAGCGCACCCATGCTGTGACCGTAGAGGACATGGGGAGCTCGCAGCTGGGAGTCGAGCTCACGGTCCAGATCGGCGACGAGCGCGCGCATCTCCCGCGCCACCGTCTCGCGGACCCGTGTCTCACGGCCGGGCAGCTGTACCGGCCGCACGTCCACGTCGTCGCCGAGAGCCTCCTGCCACCGGGCGAACATCGACGCCGTGCCGCCGGCCTGGTGAAAGCAGAACAGCCGCAGCACCGCCCGGTCGCCGCCAGTGCCCACGACGGACTGACCCGAGGCCGCGGCGCGGCCGGGATCAGGCGCGATCATGCGCGTCCATGTCCGACGGTGCCGCGGGTGCCGACGCCGCGGGTGGGGCCGCGGCATGCGGGGCCGCCGTGAGCTGGGCCGCCGTGAGCTGGGCCGCCGTGAGCTGGGCCGCCGCCAGCCCCGGCGGCACCGGCCGCGAGGCCTGGCCGTCGGCGGTGGCGGAGCCGGCGGGCCGGTCCGGGCCGCGCTGGAGGGCGTCACGGATGTCGGCGAGAAGGTCCGCCGCCTGGGCACCGTCGATCACCCGATGGTCGAAGGCCAGGTTCAGGCGCATGACCGGGGCGACGGCGACCTGGCCCGCGCGCACGACCGCCCGGTCCACCACCCGGCCGACGCCGAGGGTGACCGTGGTGCCGCCCTGGGAGTGGAACCCGTCGACCGGCCGGTGGCCGAGGGAGGTCACGGCGAGGGTCCCGAACCGCCGGGAGCGGCGGTCAAGCGAGCGCACCTCGCGGGCGAACGCCCAGCGACCGACCAGCCACGGCAGCCGATGCAGCAGACGGACGCCCGCGAACTCGGGCATCCGGTCCGGGTCGCCCGCCGTGTAGTGATCCACCTGTTCCTGCAGTCGCGCGAGGCTCGCGCGATCGGCACCGGGGAGTACCGCGGACAGCACGACCCGCTGCCCGCCCAGCATGCGATCCAGGGTGAGCTTGACGTCGACGGCCGGCTGGCGCCGCACGCGCGGGCGGGCCCGGCCGCGCGCGACGGCGTTGGCGGCCGGGTGGCGGGCTAGCTCGCGGGCCGCCGCGGACAGGACGTAGGTCACGATCGAGTACCGACGGCCGGCGGCCCGCTGCCGGTCCCGGTGTGCCAGGACCGCCGACATGTCCACCTCGGTGTCCAGGAACACCGCGGCGACCGCCCGGGTCTCCGCCAGGAAGTAGAGGGTGTGCCGGCGCTCGCGGGCGATCGGCCGTCCCCGCCTGCCCTGTTGTCCCACCTGTGTGGTCTCCCACCATGCTCGGCCGCTGCTCGTCCCGCCGGCGCCAGCCGCCGGCGGACCCGGTACCGCGCGGGCCTCGGCAGAATCACCCGGCCCGCTAAAGAGGCGCTTACGACAATCTTTCCTGCCAGGTCGAGGCGAGTGTTCCCGCGCCGCGCAAGAACGAGGCTAGTTCGGCTTCAGGAAGTCGCCCGACGATGAGCATCGAAAAACTCGACCGCAAGCGCCGTACAGCGGTGAGCCGGGCTGTGACGGCGTTCGCGCGGCAGCGGAACGGAGGATGGAAACGCAGTGAACGACGTCGAGGAACTCCGGGTTTTCGCCGCTGTCCACGCTCGCGCGCAACGTGTTCCCGACCGCGTCCAGCGCGATGTCCTCGCCCGCGTCACCCATGACGGTGAGGGTCCCGGTTCCTGGACCGCGGAATGGAGCGCCGCCGCCCGCGGACAGTCCGAGCGGGGCCGGCCGCTGCTGGCCGCCCGCCTGTACACGATGGCCAGGTTCCCCTATGTCGACGGGCCGGGCCGCCAGCGCGCCCTGGAGCTGTCCGTCGCGGAGTTCCGCCGCTGGCGGGCCGACCGGAACGTCGATCTGCAGGAGCTCACCCTGGCGGTCGACGGCGGTTCCGTCACCTGCTGGGCAAGCGGATTCACCGCTCGCGAAACCAGGCCGAAGGGGCCGTTCGTGGTGCTGATGGGGGGAATAGTCAGCACCAAGGAGCAGTGGGCCCCCGTGTTGCTGCGCATGCGGCGTTTCGGCATCAGCGGAATAGTCACGGATATGCCGCGGGCCGGCGCCAGCACCGTTCCGTACGACGATGGCAGCTGGCGTTTTCTCTCCGGCCTGCTCGACGCGCTCGACGGCCGGGCCGACACCAGCCGGACCTTCGCGATGATGCTGAGCTTCAGCGGCCATCTCGCGTTGCGGTGCGCGCTGGACGACCCGCGCGTCCGTGGCGTCGCCACGGTCGGGGCGCCCGTGCACGGCGCCTTCGCGGATCCGGCGTGGCAGCGCGGGCTGCCCCGGATCACCCTGGCCACCCTCGCCCATCTGACCGGCACGACCGTCGACGCGGTCGGCGAGCACCTGCGGGAGCGGGCCCTCACCCCCGGGCAGCTCACGGCCCTCGACATTCCCGTCGCCTACGTGGCCAGCCGCCAGGACGAGATCATCCCGGCCGCCGACATCGATCTGCTACGCCGCCATGTGCGCCGGCTCGACCTGCTCGAACACGACGACGTGCATGGCTCCCCCCGGCACGTCGCCGTCACCGGGCCATGGCTGCTGCGCTCCGTCCTGCGCATGCATGGCGCACGCACCGCGAGACGGGCCCTGCTCGGCCCCTCGGTGGCGCTGCTGCGGGCCGGGCACCGCGTCGCCGGCCGTCTCCCCCACCCTGCCGGGGCGATCGGCGCGGCGCCGACGACCGCGGGAACGACGAGCCAGGACGAGGAGACCCGATGAACCCGCCCCCGCCCGCGACGCCCGACGGTCACCAGCCCACCGGTCACCAGCCCACCGGTCACCAGCCCACCGGTCACCAGCCCACCGGTCACCAGCCCACCGGTCACCAGCTCGCCGGTCACCATGCGGACGAGCCGATCGCCGTGATCGGCATGTCCTGCCGCCTTCCCAGAGCCGAGGACATCGACGCGTTCTGGCGTCTGCTCCGGGACGGCGTCGACGCCGTGACCGAGGTCCCCGCCGACCGCTGGAGCCCGGCCGAGCTGCCCGGGACGGGGCACACCCGCTTCGGCGCGTTCGTCGACGGGGTGGCCGACTTCGACGCCGGCTTCTTTGGAATCTCGCCCCGCGAGGCCTCGGCGATGGACCCCCAGCAGCGGATCGCCCTGGAGCTGTGCTGGCATGCCCTGGAGGACGCCGGACTGCTACCCGCGGGCCTCGGCGCGCACGCCGTCGGCGTCTTCGTCGGTGCCATCGGCAGCGACTACGCCACCCTGACCGCCCGCGCCGGCGCCCCGGCGATCGGCGCCCACACCCTGGCCGGCCTCAACCACGGGATCATCGCCAACCGCGTCTCCTACGCCCTCGGCCTGCACGGACCGAGCCTGAGCGTGGACTCGGGCCAGTCGTCCTCGCTCGTCGCCGTCCACCTGGCCTGCGAGAGCCTGCGTCGCGGCGAGTCCGACCTGGTGCTCGCCGGCGGGGTCAACGTCGTGCTCGCCGCGCAGAGCAGCCTGGCCGCCGCCCGCTTCGGCGGCCTGTCGCCTGACGGGCGCTGCCACACCTTCGATGCTCGGGCCAACGGCTACGTGCGCGGTGAGGGCGGCGCGGTCGTCGTCCTGCGCCGGCTGTCGGACGCGCTGGCCGCGGGCGACGACATCGTGTGCGTCCTGCGCGGCAGCGCGGTGAACAACGACGGGACGACGGACGGCCTGACCGTCCCCAGCCCGCGGGGGCAGCAGGAGGTGCTGCGGACCGCGTACGCCCGCGCGCGGACCGACCCGGCCGACGCGCAGTACGTGGAGCTGCACGGGACCGGCACCGCGCTCGGCGACCCGGTCGAGGCGGCCGCGCTCGGCGCCGCGCTCGGCGCCGGCCGGCCCGCGGCGGATCCGCTGCTGGTCGGCTCGGCGAAGACGAACGTCGGCCACCTGGAGGGCGCCGCCGGGATCGTCGGGCTGGTCAAGGCGGCGCTGTGCATCCGGCACCGACAGGTGCCGCCGAGCCTGAACTTCGAGCGGCCCCATCCGCGCATCCCCCTGGCCGAGCTAGGCCTTCGGGTGCGCACCGAGCTGGGCCCCTGGCCCCGGCCCGACCGTCCCCTGGTCGCCGGTGTCAGCTCCTTCGGCATGGGCGGCACCAACTGCCACGTCGTCCTCGCCGAGGCGCCGTCCCCGCTCGCGCCGCCCGAGCCGCCCGAGCCGCCCGCGCCGGCTCGGCGGCGGCAGGGCCCCGCGGACGGGGACCGTCCCGCCGACCTCGTCCCGCAGGTCCTGTCCGCGCGCAGCCCGCGGGCCCTGCGCGTCCAGGCGCGGCGGCTGGCCGCCCTGCTCGACGGGCCGGCCACGGACCCGGTCGACGTCGGCTACTCGCTGACCACCACCCGATCCGTCTTCGAGCACCGTGCCGTCGTGCTGGGCCGCGACCGGGAGGAGCTCCTCGACGGCCTGCGCTCGGTCGCCTCCGGCGCGCCGGAGGCGACCACCGGGCCGGGGGCGCGGCGTGTCGAGGGCCGGGCCGGTGGCGGTCGCGTCGCGTTTCTGTTCCCCGGCCAGGGCAGCCAGTACGCCCGTGCGGGCGCCGACCTCGCCGCGCGGTACCCGGTCTTCGCCGCGGCGCTGGCCGAGGTGAGCGCCCACTTCGACGAGTTCCTGGAGCGGCCCCTGCGCCACGTCCTGGCCGCGCGGGGCGACACCCCCGACGCGGCGCTGCTCGACCGCACCGCCTACACCCAGCCGGCGCTGTTCGCCCTGGGTGTCGCGCTGCACCGCCTGCTCGGCACGTTCGGGGTGCGCCCGGATCTGCTGGCCGGGCATTCCATCGGCGAGCTGACCGCGGCACACCTCGCCGGGGTGCTGCCGCTGGCCGACGCCTGCGCGCTGGTCGCCGCCCGGGGACGCCTGATGCAGGCGGTGCGCGCCACCGGCGCGATGGCCGCGCTGGAGGCCACCGAGGAGGAGATCACCGCGCTGCTCGCCGGGCAGGACGCGAACCTGGGCATCGCCGCCGTCAACGGCCCGCGGGCGCTGGTGGTCTCCGGTGACGAGGCGGCGGTGACCGACCTGGCACGGCGCTGGCGGGAACGCGGCTACCGCGCGACCCGGTTGCGGGTCAGTCACGCCTTCCACTCCCCGCACATGGACGCGATCCTCGACGAGTTCGGCCGGATCGCCCGCGGGTTGTCGTTCGCCCCGCCGGCGCTGCCGGTCGTCTCGAACGTCACGGGCCTGATCGCGACCGCGGACGAGCTCACCTCCCCGGACTACTGGGTCGCCCACGCCCGGTCGGCGGTGCGGTTCATGGCCGGTGTCCGCCACCTGCGCCGGCTCGGCGCCGCGGTGTTCGTCGAGGTCGGACCGGGCGGCCAGCTCAGCGGCATGACCCGGGCGAGCCTCGCCGACCCGCCCGACGGCGAGTCGCCGGTGGTGGCACCGCTGCTGCGCCGAGGTCAGGACGAACAGGCGACGTTCCTCACCGGACTTGCGCGGGCGAGCGTCCACGGCGTGCCGGCGCGGTGGAGCGCCGCCTTCGACGGCCTGGGGGCGCGGCGGGTCAGGCTGCCCGGGTATGCCTTCGAGCGGACGCGGTACTGGCTCGACGGCGTCGAGCGCGCCGGGGGCGAACCCGTGTCCCTCACCCCCCTGCCCGAGCCGGCCAGCGCGGACGGCGCCCAGGATGCCGCCCCCGCCGCGGCGGCCGGCATCCCTGCCGCCGACCACGACGCGGTCGCGGCCGACACAGCGGCCGAGCTGTCCCGGCTCTCCCGGGGCGACCGGCGTCGTGTTCTGGGGGACCTGGTGCGGGCCAGCGCGGCCGCGGTTCTGGGCCACGCCCATGCGGGCGCCGTCGACACCACCCGCAGCTTCCGGGACCTCGGCTTCGACTCGCTCGGCGGGGTCGAGCTCGGCGAACGGCTGGCGGCCACGACCGGTCTGCCGCTGGCCGGCACCCTGATCTACAACCATCCGACGCCCGACGGGCTCATCGATCACCTCGACGACCTGCTGCGGGCCGGCGGCGCCGAGCGGCCGAGCCAGGCCGGCGGGCAGTCCCGGGGCGCCGGGAACAGCCAGCACGGCGACGACGACGGGCAGATCGCGATCGTCGGCATGGCGTGTCGCTATCCGGGTGGCGTCACCTCGCCGGAGCAGCTGTGGCGGCTGGTCGTCGACGGCCGCGACGCCGTCGGCCCCTTCCCCCGCGACCGCGGCTGGGACGTCGACGCCCTGCACGATCCCGACGCCGCCGGCACCACCTACACCGACCAGGGCGGGTTCCTCGACGGCGCCGACCAGTTCGACCCGGGGTTCTTCGGCATCAGCGCCCGCGAGGCGAGCGCGATGGACCCGCAGCAGCGGCTGCTGCTGGAGACCTCCTGGGAGGCGCTGGAACGCGCCGGGATCGACCCGTCCAGCCTGCGCGGCAGCGCGACGGGCATCTACGTCGGCGTCACCGCGCAGGAGTACGGCCCGCGGCTGCACGAACCCGCGCCCGGGGCCGAGGGCTACCTGCTGACCGGCACCACCACCTCCGTCGCCTCCGGCCGGCTCGCCTACACCCTGGGCCTCGAAGGGCCCGCGGTGACGATCGACACCGCCTGCTCGTCGTCGCTGGTGGCCATGCACCTGGCCCGGCAGGCGCTGCTGGGCGGCGAGTGCACCCTCGCCGTCGCCGCCGGCGCGACCGTGATGGCCTCCCCCGGCATGTTCGTCGAGTTCGCCCGGCAACGCGGACTGGCCCCGGACGGACGGTGCAAGGCGTTCGCCGCCGCGGCGGACGGCACCGGATGGGCCGAAGGGGTCGGCGTCGTCGTTCTGGCGCGGTTGGGCGAGGCCCGCCGCCAGGGCCACCCGGTGCTCGCGATCCTGCGCGGCTCGGCGATCAACCAGGACGGCGCGAGCAACGGCCTGACCGCGCCGAGCGGTCCCGCCCAGGAACGGGTGATCCGCGCGGCCCTGGCCAGTGCCGACCTCGGCGCGCGGACCGTCGACGCGGTCGAGGCGCACGGCACCGGCACCTCCCTCGGCGACCCGATCGAGGCGGAGGCGCTGCTGGCGACGTACGGCCGGGACCGGCCGAGCGACGCTCCGGTCTTTCTCGGCTCGCTCAAGTCGAACATCGGGCACACCCAGGCCGCCGCCGGCGTCGGCGGGGTCATCAAGATGGTCCTGGCGATGCGCCACGGGCTGCTGCCCCGCACGTTGCACGTGGACGCGCCGTCGCCGCACGTGAACTGGTCACGGGGTGCCCTGGCCCTGCTGACCGAACCGGTGAGCTGGCCGGCCGGTGTGGGCCCGCGCCGGTGCGCGGTCTCCTCGTTCGGCATCAGCGGCACGAACGCGCACGTCGTGCTGGAGGCGGCACCAGTGGACGCCCGCCTCGACGCGAACAGCTCTGACGCGAACAGCTCCGGCGCGCCCCGTTCCGACGTGCACGGTTCCGACGTGCACGGTTCCGACGTGCACGGTTCCGACGTGCACGGTTCCGACGTGCACGGTTCCGACGTGCACGGTTCCGATGCGGACAACCCGGACGCGGACAACCCGGACGGGTACCGCTCCACCACGCACGACCGTGGCGAGGACGGCCCGGACGGGGATCACCCGGCGACGGTCCTGCCCTGGGCGCTGTCCGCCCGCGGGCCGGCGGCACTGCGGGACGCGGCGGCGCGTCTGCGCGACTGGCTGGGAGCCCGGCCACGGCTGCGCGACGCCGACATCGCCCACTCACTCGCGCACAGCCGGGCGACGTTCGAGCACCGCGCCGTCATCCTCGGCAGCGGACGGGCCGACCTGCTGCGCGGGCTGGACGCGCTCGCCGCCGGCGAGCAGGAGCCAGGTCTGGTCCAGGGGGTGGCCGAGGCCACCGGCCGCAGTGTCCTCGTCTTTCCGGGCCAGGGCGCCCAGTGGCCCGGCATGGGCGCCGAGCTCCTGCGCACCAGCGCGGTGTTCCGCGAGCGGATCCACGCCTGCGCCGACGCCCTCGCGCCCTTCGTGGACTTCTCCCTGGTCGACCTGCTCACGGCGGGCACGGGCGACGAGCTGGAGCGGGTCGAGGTGGTGCAGCCCGCGTCGTTCGCGCTCGCGGTGGCGCTGGCCGCGCTGTGGCGGTCCGTCGGCGTCGAGCCCGAGGCGGTCGTCGGTCACTCACAGGGGGAGATCGCCGCCGCTCATGTCGCCGGCGCGCTGTCCCTCGACGACGCGGCGCGGGTCGTGGCGCTGCGCAGTCAGATCATCGGCTCCGCGCTGGCGGGCCGCGGCGGCATGGCGTCGGTGGCGCTGCCGGCCGACCGGGCCGACGGTCTCCTGGAACCCTGGTCGGGACGGCTGGCGGTCGCCGTCGTCAACGGGCCGCACGCCACCGTCGTCTCCGGGGAGCTGGCCGCGCTCGCGGAGCTGCTGGCCGCCTGCGAGCGCGACGGCATCCGGACACAGCGGCTGCCGGTCACCTACGCCTCACACTCCCCGCAGGTCGAACCGCTGCGCACGGACCTGCTCCAGGCGCTCGCGGGCATCGCACCGCACCCGGCCGACGTGCCGTTCTACTCGACGGTCAGCGCGTCGCGCGTCGACACCGCCGGCCTGGACGCCGACTACTGGTACCGCAACCTGCGCCAGACCGTGCGCTTCGCGCAGACGGTGCGGGTGCTGCGGGCCGACGGGCACCGGGTCTTCGTCGAGGCCAGTCCGCATCCCGTGCTCACCGTTCCCGTCCAGGACGTCCTCGACGCCGCGGCACCCGGCGAGCAGCACACGGTCACCGGCACGCTGCGCCGCGGCGACGGCGGCCAGGCCCGTTTCCTCGAGGCCGCCGCCCGCGTGCACGTCGAGGGTGTGCCGGTCGATCTCACCGGCCTCGTCGCCGCCGCACATCCTGTCCCCGCCGGCCCGGACGCGGGCCCGGGCGGCGACGCGGCGCCCACACCGGATCACGGGGCGGACCCCAGCCGACCGCGTCGCGTCGACCTGCCGACGTATCCGTTCCAACGCCAACGGTTCTGGCTCACCGCACCCGAGCGCTCGCCCCGGCTGCCGCTGGCCGGACTGGACCCCGCTCGTCATCCCCTGCTCGGCGCCGCGGCGACGCTCGGCACCGGTGGCCACCTGCTCACCGGATGGATCTCCCTGCGCACGCATCCCTGGCTCGCGGACCATGCCGTGCACGGCGTGCCGGTGCTGCCCGGCACGGCCCTGCTGGAGCTGGCCTGGCGCGCGGCGGACCTGGCCGGCCGCGACGAGCTCGACGAGCTCACCCTGGAGGCTCCGCTGGCTCTGCCCGCGCAGGGCGGGGTGCGGCTGCAGGTCACCCTGACCGCTCCCGGCGAGGACGGGCGCCGCGAGATCGCCCTCTACGGACGTGCCGACACCGAGGCCGACCAGGACTCCTGGACCCGGCACGCCCACGGCGTCCTGCGCCCCGCGGATGACACACGCATCAGCCAGCACCCGTCCGCCCCGGTGCCGGCCGGTGACGACGAGGACCGGTGGGGCTGGGCGGACCCCGGCTCCTGGCCACCGCCGCGCGCCGCCGCGGTCGACGTCGACGCTCTGGTCAGCCGCCTCGCGCACCGCGGCTATGGCTATGGGCCCGCGTTCGGGGGGCTGACCGCCGCGTGGCGGGCCGGCGACGACCTGTTCGCCGACGTGCGGCTGCCCGAACCGGCCCGTTCGGAGGCGACCGCCTTCGGCCTGCACCCGGCCCTGCTCGACGCCGCCCTGCACCCGGCGGTGGGCTCGGCGGAGGCGACCGCACCGATCCGGCTGCCGTTCGCCCTGTCCGGGGCGCGTCTGCACGCGTCCGGCGCGGCCCAGCTCCGTGTTCGGATCTCGCCGCTCGGCGAGGACCGGATCGCGCTCGCCGTCGCCGACCACGTCGGCGCACCGGTGGCGTCGGTGGCGAGCCTGGTGCTGCGGCCGCTGCCCGCCGGCGGGCTGCCGGCCACCCGCGGCGGCGGCGCGCTGTACCGCGTGGACTGGGTGCCCGCCGCCGACGAGCTGCAGCGGGTGCCGTCCGGCCGCTGGGCGGCACTCGTCGGCCCGGGCGGTCACCAGGCCGGGCGCACCGGTCTGGCCGCGGCGTGCCCCGGCGGGCAGCTGGACGAGGTCGCGGATCTGGCCACGCTGCGCGCCGCCCTCGACGCGGACCCTCACACCGAAGCGCCGCAGGTCGTGCTGGCTCTGTTGAGCGACCCGGGATCCGCCGGCACCGGCGACGACGGTGTCGGGCGGTGCACGGCCGACGCGCTGGCCCTGCTGCAGGGCTGGCTGGCCGAGCCGCGGCTGGCCGGTTCCCGGCTGGTGTTGCTCACCCGGGGCGCCGTCGCCGCCGTGCCCGGTGACGACCTGGCCGACCTGGCTCGGGCGGGTGTCTGGGGACTGGTGCGCACCGCTCAGTCGGAGAACCCGGACTGCTTCGTGCTGGTCGATCTCGCCCCGGCCGGGTACGACGGCCTCGCCCGGGCGTTGACGCTGAACGAGCCGCAGGTCGCGCTCCGCGACGGGGCGGTCCTCGTGCCCCGACTCGCGCCGGTCGAGATCACGGCACCCGCACGGCCGGCCACCGACAGGAACACCACACCCCCCGACACCCCCCGCGACCTGTCCGCCCTCGGCTGGGACCGCAACGGCACCATCCTCATCACCGGCGGCACCGGCACCCTCGCCCGCATCCTCGCCCACCACCTCGTCCACACCCACGGCCACCGCCACCTCCACCTCCTCAGCCGCACCGGCCCCCACCACCCCCACCACCACACCCTCACCACCACCCTCACCCCCGCCACCATCACCACCACCACCTGCGACACCACCAACCCCGAACACCTCACCCACACCCTCACCACCATCCCCACCCACCACCCCCTCACCGCCATCATCCACACCGCCGGCACCCTCGACGACCACACCATCACCACCCTCACCCCCCACCACCTCACCACCGTCCTCCCCCCCAAAACCCACACCGCCCACCACCTCCACCACCTCACCCGCCACCACCCCCTCGACGGCTTCGTCCTGTTCTCCTC